>CAZDRS010000438.1:0-2243 GCA_964507585.1 uncultured Dechloromonas sp. | reverse complement strand
CGTAACAAGATCCGTGAGCTGGCCTTCAATGGCGAGATTCCGGGTGTTGTTAAGGCCAGCTGGTAATCAGGAGATACAGAAATGGCTATGAGCGATCCGATCGCGGACATGCTGACCCGCATCCGCAACGCCCAGCTCGCCGAAAAGGCGTCTGTGTCCATGCCGTCGTCCAAGGTCAAGGCTGCAATCGCTGCCGTCCTGAAGGACGAGGGTTATGTCGAAGATTTCGCTGTTCGTCAGAACGACGGCAAGGCTACTCTCGAAATCGCCCTCAAGTATTACGCTGGCCGTCCGGTCATTGAGCGTATCGAGCGCGTTTCCAAGCCCGGTCTGCGTATCTACAAGGGCTGCGAAGATATTCCGCGCGTTATGAACGGCCTGGGTGTGGCGATCGTTTCCACCCCGAAGGGCGTCATGACCGACCGCAAGGCTCGCGCTACCAAGGTTGGTGGCGAAGTCCTCTGCATCGTGGCCTAAGGAGCTGACCGATCATGTCTCGTATTGGTAAGAATCCCGTAGTGCTGCCGGCTGGTGTGGAAGTCACCGTTGGTGAGCAGATCGTCGTCAAGGGCCCGCTGGGCACCCTGAAGACCGTCGCTCACCCGGCTGTCACCGTTGCCGTCGAAGGTCAAAGTGTTGTTGTTTCCAAGGTTGCTGGTGCCGAAAATGCTGGCGCCATGTGGGGTACCATGCGTGCCAACCTGAATAACATGGTGACCGGCGTTTCCAAGGGTTTCGAGCGCAAGCTGCAACTGGTTGGCGTGGGTTACCGTGCCCAGGCTGCTGGCGATACGCTGAATCTCTCCCTCGGCTTTTCTCATCCGGTCGCGCACAAGATGCCGGCTGGTGTGAAGGTTGAATGCCCGACCCAGACGGAAATCGTCATCAAGGGTGCGGACAAGCAACAAGTCGGTCAGGTGGCTGCCGAAGTTCGCGCCTATCGCAAGCCGGAGCCCTACAAGGGCAAGGGCGTGCGCTATGCGGACGAAGTGGTGGTTATCAAGGAAACCAAGAAGAAGTAAGGGTGGCATATGTTTAACAAGAAGCAAGCGCGTTTGCGCCGTGCCCGCAAAACCCGGGCCAAAATCGCCGAACTCAAAGCTGTGCGTCTGTGCGTTAACCGCACGAACTGCCACATTTACGCCCAGATCATTTCGCCCTGTGGCGGCAAGGTTCTGGCATCGGCTTCCACGCTGGACAAGAACGTTCGCGGCGATGTCGCGAACGGCGGTAACAAGGCTGCTGCCACTGCTGTTGGCAAGCTGATCGCTGAGCGCGCCAAGGCCGCCGGTATCGAGCAGGTGGCTTTTGATCGCTCCGGTCTCCAGTACCATGGTCGTATTCAGGCGCTGGCTGAAGCCGCGCGTGAAGGCGGCCTGAAGTTCTAACCGACGGCGAAAGGACGAGGTTAAGAAATGGCTAAACCTGAAAGAAACAAGAAGCCGCAGCAGGCTGAAGAGCGCGACGATGGTTTGCGCGAAAAGATGGTTGCGGTTAACCGCGTCACCAAGGTGGTGAAGGGCGGCCGTATCCTCGGTTTTGCAGCCCTGACCGTGGTTGGTGACGGTGATGGCGGTATCGGCATGGGTAAGGGCAAGTCCCGCGAAGTGCCGGTCGCCGTGCAGAAGGCAATGGAAGAGGCTCGTCGCAAGATGGCCAAGGTCAGCCTGCGCAACGGTACCGTTCATCACACCGTGATGGGCCGTCATGGCGCAACCACCGTGATGATCCAGCCGGCTCCGGAAGGTACTGGCATCATCGCCGGCGGCGCCATGCGCGCCGTCTTCGAAGTTGTCGGCGTGACCAACGTTGTCGCCAAGGCACACGGCTCCACCAATCCTTACAACATCGTGCGTGCAACGATCGACGGCCTGTCGAAGGTCAACACGCCGGCCGAAATCGCTGCCAAGCGC
Source organism: uncultured Dechloromonas sp. (assembly GCA_964507585.1). Taxonomy (GTDB): domain Bacteria; phylum Pseudomonadota; class Gammaproteobacteria; order Burkholderiales; family Rhodocyclaceae; genus Azonexus. Next base: position 330 of record CAZDRS010000438.1, on the reverse strand, counting down.
GGCCTGTCTGTTGAACAGATCCTGGGGTAAGCCATGGCTGACAAGAAAATCACTGTGAAGCTCGTCAAGAGCATCATCGGCACCAAGCAGGATCACCGCGCTACTGTGCGCGGCCTGGGCCTGCGCAAGCTGAACAGCACCGCTGTTCTGGAAGATACGCCGGCTGTTCGCGGCATGATCCAGAAGGTGCAGTATCTCGTAAAGGTTGAGGGTTAAGCCATGCGTCTGAATACCATCAAACCGGGCGAAGGCTCGAAGAAGGCCGCCAAGCGCGTCGGCCGCGGTATCGGTTCCGGCCTGGGCAAGACCTGCGGCCGCGGCCACAAGGGT
>CAZDRS010000437.1:0-2254 GCA_964507585.1 uncultured Dechloromonas sp. | reverse complement strand
ACGACGACTACTCGGCGATCATGCTCAAGGCCCTGGCCGACCGCCTGGCCGAAGCAGCGGCAGAATGGCTGCACCTACAGGTACGCACCCAATACTGGGGCTACGCCAGTGACGAAGCCTTCACCAATGCCGACCTGATCGACGAGCGCTACCAAGGCATCCGCCCCGCCCCCGGCTACCCGGCCTGCCCCGACCACACCGCCAAGCGCGAACTGTTCGCCCTGCTCGACGCCCCGGCCAACGCCGGCATGGGCCTGACCGAGTCCTGTGCCATGACCCCGGCCGCCTCGGTCTCCGGCTTCTACATCGGCCACCCGGCCGCCAGCTACTTCGCCATCCCGAAGATCGGCCGCGACCAACTGGAAGACTGGGCCAAGCGCAAGGGCATGGACGTCAAGGCAGCGGAACGCTGGCTGGCACCGTTGCTGTAAACCTCTGGCCGGGGTTGCCAGGTGCGGCCCCGGCCTTGGTTCAGACGTTTGCCTCCGACCGCCCAACCACCGGGAAAAGCGTCCCAAGGACACCGCCTGCCAACATGCCGTGCACACCGAACCACAGGCTGCCGTGGCCCTTGCCAAATGCCATGCCGGTCAACCAGGTCAAGCCGCCACCCAGCAATAACCCGAGGCCGGCAGAAGCCAGGCGGGTCAACCACATTCCCGTGCGCTGCCGATAAAGACGGCCACACCAGGCTTGGGCCAGGCCCGTCAAGGCCGCCGGCACAAAGCCGAAAACGTAGCCAACCATGACAAACATCAGCAGGGGGCCAGCGCCATCCTTCACCATGGCGCTCAGCCCAACCAGCAACCATGGCAGCGTACCGACCAGCGGGCCGAACAAGGCATATGCCAGGACGGTCTGGATCAACAACGGTGGCCGCCCTGCCGCCTGAGCGCAGGCCAACTGAGCGCTTTCTCGCTCAGTCAGGACGATCACCGCCCACGCCAATAAGAACGGCAAGACCGCAACTGCGGCCAAGATCGGCAAAAGCATCATCGCGCCACCCCACAAACCATGACGAACAATTATGACATTCCCGCCGCCATCGGCACGAATGGCCACCGCCATTTTGTCGCCGAGCCGCGAATCAACGACAATCTACCCATGCAGACAGCTATCGACCTCCGCGCTTTCAATACCCTCGCCCTCCCCGGCCGGGCAGCCCGGTACGCTCGGGTCGCGACGGCGGATAGCCTGGCCGATCCGGCGTTTGGCCACCCCCCCCGCTTCATCCTCGGTGGCGGCAGCAACCTGGTGTTGACCGGTGATTTCGACGGCCTTGTGCTGCACATGGCCATTCCCGGCAAGCGCTTGCTTAAGGAGGATGCCGAGGCCTGGTATGTCGAAGCCGGGGCTGGAGAAAACTGGCACGATTTCGTGCAATGGACGCTGGCTCAAGGCTGGCCGGGGCTGGAAAACCTGAGCCTGATCCCCGGCACGGTGGGCGCCGCACCGATCCAGAACATCGGCGCCTACGGGCTGGAGGTTGGTGAGCGCCTGCAGGGCGTCACTGCCTGGGATTTCGAAAGCCGGCAGTTCGTCACCTTCAATCGTGACGACTGCCGCTTTGCCTACCGGGACAGCCTGTTCAAGCAGCAAGGCTGGCATTTGACCGGCCGGATGGCGATCACGGCGGTGGTTTTTCGCCTGCCCAAGGCCTGGCAGCCGAATATCCGCTATGCCGACATTGCGCAGGAACTGGCCGCCCGCCAGATCGCCACGCCAGCCGCCCGCGACATCGCCGAAGCGGTGATCGCCGTGCGCCAGCGCAAGCTGCCCGACCCGGCCATCACGCCCAACGCCGGCAGCTTCTTCCACAACCCGGTGGTCGATGCAGCCCTGGCCGATACGCTGAACCGGGATTACCCGGCACTGCCGCGCTATCCGCAACCGGACGGTCGGGTCAAGCTGGCTGCCGGCTGGCTGATCGAGCAAGCCGGCTGGAAGGGCAAGGCGCTCGGGCCGGTCGGCATGTATGAAAAACAGGCGCTGGTGCTGGTCAACCGCGGCGGCGCCACAGGCGCCGACGTGCAGCGGACGATGGCTGCCGTACAGATGGCTGTGCAGGAAAAATTCGCGGTCGAACTGACGCCGGAGCCGATTTTCCTGTAGCCGACTCAGTTGGCAGTCGTACCGACGGAAGGCGCTTGCGCCGGCGGCGCATCCGCCCCCCGCACAAACAGGCAGGCAGCAATGCCCGTCGCCACGGCATCGGCCATACGCGCCTGCCGCTCCGGGTCGCGCAATTCCAGTT
>CAZDRS010000436.1:0-2259 GCA_964507585.1 uncultured Dechloromonas sp. | reverse complement strand
GCGTCACGCACCGCGGCCTGATCGACTTCCTGAACAAGCAATACGCTTCGGATGAGTCAGGCTGCTGGTTCGTGCAAAACGGGCCGCAACGGGTGTTCGTAGCACTCGCCTGCACCCCCTGGGTTTTCCGCCGTCAGGGGCACAGCCTCGCAGCCCATACCGGCGACCCAGTCGGTAGCCTGATCGCCATCTACCTGGATGAAGAAGGCAGCATCCTGCTGGAAACAAATCTCGGCATCGGCCTGCTTGACGACCGCGACCTGCCGGCCTTCATCGAGGAATGCAAAACGGCAAGCCAGGCGATCACGCCGGAAGAGGCGTTTGCCGCGCTGATGTCCGGGCAAGCAACGGATATTTCCTGGAATGAACTGCGTCTGCAGGCGATCACCACCGCCGAGTTGCCGCGGCGCTTCGGCTTTATCCCGAACCCCAGCCCCTGAAGGGACATGGGCTCGTTCTTCAAAAACTAAGCGACCGCCTGTCGAAACGACATCCCGGCCACATCCTTGGCGGAAAGCAAGGGCTCGCCATCGATTGGCCATGTAATAGCTAACTCGGGATCATTCCACGCAATACAGCGCTCGTGAACCGGTGCGTAGTAGTCGGTGGTTTTGTAGAGAAACTCCGCCGTTTCCGAAAGCACCACAAAACCGTGCGCCAGGCCGGCCGGAATCCACAGTTGGCGCTTGTTTTCGGCGCTCAGGATTTCGCCGACCCATTGGCCGAAGGTCGGCGACCCCTTGCGGATATCGACCGCGACATCGAAGACCTCACCCTGCACCACGCGTACCAGCTTGCCCTGCGCTTGCTCGACCTGGTAATGCAGGCCGCGCAAAACGTTACGGGCGGACTTGGAGTGATTGTCCTGCACGAACTGCACATCGACGCCTGTCGCTTCCCGAAAGGTCTTGGCGTTGAAGCTCTCATAGAAGAAGCCACGATCGTCGCCAAAGACTTTCGGTTCCAGCAGCAAGACATCGGCAATAGCGGTTTGAATGGCGCGCATCAGAACACCCGCTCGCTCAAAATGCTCATCAAATACTGGCCGTAGGGGTTCTTGAGCATCGGCTGGGCCAGTTTTTCCAGTTGCCCGGCATCGATCCAGCGTTTGCGATAAGCGATTTCCTCCGGACATGCCACTTTGAGGCCCTGGCGTTTTTCGATGGTGGCAATGAACTGGCTGGCGTCGAGCAAGCTTTCGTGCGTGCCGGTATCCAGCCAGGCATGACCGCGCCCCATGACCTGAACGTTCAACTGCTGGAGCTCCAGATACACCCGGTTCACATCGGTAATTTCCAGTTCCCCGCGCGGCGAAGGCTTCAGATCGCGGGCGATGTCGAGTACCTGGTTATCGTAGAAATACAAACCCGTCACCGCGTAGTTGGATTTTGGCTGCTTGGGCTTTTCCTCCAGGCTGATCGCCTGCCCGGCCTTGTCGAACTCGACCACACCGTAACGCTCCGGGTCATGCACGTGATAGGCAAAGACGGTGGCGCCGGAAGGCTGCTGGCCGGCTGCTGTCAAGTCGTTGGCGAACTCGTGGCCATAGAAGATGTTGTCACCAAGCACCAGGGCGCTATCGCCATTGCCGACAAAATCGCGACCGATGATGAAGGCTTGAGCCAGTCCATCCGGACTTGGCTGGATGGCGTATTGCAGATTCAGCCCCCACTGGCTGCCATCGCCCAGCAGTTGCTGGAAACGCGGCGTGTCCTGCGGAGTGGAGATGATCAGCACATCGCGTATCCCTGCCAGCATCAGCGTGGTCAGCGGGTAATAGATCATCGGTTTATCGTGGATCGGCAGCAGTTGCTTGGAAACCGCCAGGGTGACCGGATACAGCCGGGTGCCGGAACCGCCGGCCAGGATGATGCCCTTACGCATGATTTTGTCCTTGAATAAATTTACGTTAGCGGCTCACGCCCCGTACTGCTTGCCCAGCCACTGCTTGTACGCACCGCTGGTCACGTTGGCGACCCAGGCCTGGTTGTCCAGGTACCACTGCACCGTTTTGCGGATGCCGGTTTCGAAGGTTTCGGCCGGTTTCCAGCCGAGTTCGCGTTCGAGCTTGCTGGCATCGATGGCGTAGCGGCGGTCGTGGCCGGGACGGTCGGTGACGTAGGTGATTTGTTCCTTGTAGGGCTTGCCATCGGCTCGCGGGCTGAGTTCGTCGAGGATGGCGCACAGGGTGTGCACAACATCGAGGTTGGGCTTTTCGTTCCAGCCGCCGACGTTGTAGGTCTCACCCAGGCGCCCGGC
>CAZDRS010000435.1:0-2261 GCA_964507585.1 uncultured Dechloromonas sp. | reverse complement strand
CGCTCGGCGACACCATCGGCGTCGGCAACCCGGCCTCGGTGCAGCGCATGATCGAGGCCTGCGCCAGGCATGTGCCGATCGCCAAGCTGGCCGGGCACTATCACGACACCTATGGCATGGCCATCGCCAACATCTACGCCTCCCTGCAAACCGGCATGGCCGTGTTCGACGCCTCGGTGGCCGGCCTGGGCGGCTGTCCCTATGCCAAGGGCGCTTCGGGCAACCTGGCGACGGAGGACGTGGTCTACCTGCTGCACGGCCTGGGCATTGAAACCGGCATCGATCTGGCTAAACTGGCGGCTATCGGCGACTGGATATCGGCCGCCATCAACCGCCCGAACGGCGCCAAGGCCGGCCGGGCTCTTTGCGCCAGCACCCGAGCCGAGTGAGCCTTCTTTCCGCCGTTACCGATTTCCTGAAGCCCCCGCCACCGCCTAATCCGTTGGTGCAACGTGCGCTCGACCGGGTGGCAGAGATGGTCGACCCGCTGCTCAAGGTCGAGCCCGGTTATGAGAAGCACCTGGCCGGCCCGGTCGAGCATGCCCTCGGCTACTGCGATGGCCTGGTCGCCGCGCTGCCCGGCCCAATCGACATCAACCGCAAGGCCTTTGCCAACGACCCGCTGGTACATGCCCTGTTCGCCACCGCCGACGACATCGACCAGATGCTCGGCCGCAGCCAGGCGGTGCGCGACTTCCTGGCCGACCCCTGCAGTTGGGAACACGATCATTTCTACGCCATGTTCGCCGCCCGCCGCCAGCAGAAAAAGCAGCTCGGCATGGAGCAGCAGGGCGAGGTGATCCGCAACGACGTGCCGCAGACCGTGCTGTTCTTTTCCGGACAAACGCTGATCGAGCCCAGCTGCCAGCTGGAAACAACGCTGCAGGAACTGCGCTGCAAGGCCTTCCAGAGCCTGCTGCACACCTTCCATGCGCACGTCGAGGCGCTGCGCCACGAACGCAGTGGCCTGCGCACCGACGCCTCGCTCGAAAGGGCCCACCTGATCGTGCTGCGCAACCAGGCCGACGGCCGGGAATACGAGGTCGGCACCCGCCACCTGGCCGAACTCGACAGCCAGCTACGCAACAACGCCGAAGCGCTCATGCCGGCCCATCTGATCACCGCGCTGGCCGACTACCTGCGGGCCCCGGAGCCGGCGCTGCACCTGACGCCGGTCAGCATCACCGTCGACCGCCTGGGCATCGTGCGCGACGAGATCGGCGACGATTTCACTGCCCATACCCTCAATTTCCCGGAACTAACCGCCCGCGACCGGCGTCTGCATCTGGCCATGCTCGCCAGGATCAACCGCGACGAAGCCCTCGAAGCGGTCGAAATGGTGCGCGACCAGCAACACCGCTTCATGCTCATCTGATGGTTCAATCTCCCTGCATCAACATCTGCAAGATGGATGCCGCCAACGGCCTGTGTGCCGGCTGCTGGCGCACCCTCGACGAAATCGCCACCTGGTCTCGCCTCGATGACGCGGCGCGCACCGCCATCCTCGCCGCCGTGCAACAGCGCCGCCAGAATCAACCGCCCCCGGCCCCTGACCATGACTGACTCCAGCGAAGACCTCTACCAATGCATCGGCGTTTGCATGTCCGACCCGGAAACCGGCGTCTGCATGGGCTGCGGCCGCCCGCCGCTCGGCGGCCCGGATGTCGCCATCGAAATCGTGCCGCTCACGCGCGACCCATCGCCACCTGCTGGTGATGACCCGGACACGCCAGCATGAGCCTCGCCCTGCCCGACAGCCTGTGCGTTCTCGAACGCGGCTGGCTGTCAGCCAACAACATCCTGTGCCTGGACGGCGACACGGCAACGCTGGTCGACAGCGGCTACGTCAGCCATGCCGAACAAACGCTCGCCCTGGTGCGCCACACCCTGGCCGGCAAACGGCTGACGCGCCTGCTCAATACCCATTCGCACTCCGACCACATCGGCGGCAACGCCGCGCTGAAGGCCGCCTACGACTGCGAGATCATCGTTCCCGCCGGCCTGCACGCGGTCATTGCCGACTGGGATGAAGACGCCCTGCTCCTCTCCCCGCTCGGCCAGCAGAATGCCCGCTTCCAGCACGACAGCCTGATCGGCGCCGGCAGCGAAATCGAGATGGGCGGCCTCAACTGGCAGGCCCTCGCCGTTCCCGGCCACGACATGGAAGCTCTGGCCTACTACAACCCGGAAAAACGCATCCTGATCTCCGGCGATGCGCTATGGGAAAACGGCTTCGGCGTCATCTTCCCGGAACTGCTCGG
>CAZDRS010000434.1:0-2267 GCA_964507585.1 uncultured Dechloromonas sp. | reverse complement strand
ACCCGATCTGCGCCCTGCAGGCCGCCATGGAAGGCTACCGCGTCGTGACCATGGAATACGCCGCCGACAAGGCCGACATCTTCGTCACCACGACCGGCAACTTCCACGTCATCACCCATGACCACATGGTGAAGATGAAGAACAACGCCATCGTCTGCAACATCGGCCACTTCGACAACGAAATCGATGTCGCCTCGCTCGAGAAATACCAGTGGGAGGAAATCAAGCCGCAGGTCGACCACGTCATCTTCCCGGACGGCCGCCGCATCATCCTGCTCGCCAAGGGCCGCCTGGTAAACCTCGGCTGCGGCACCGGCCATCCGTCCTACGTGATGTCCTCCTCCTTCGCCAACCAGACCATCGCCCAGATCGAACTGTGGAGCGAAGCGCAGAAGGGTTCGAACAAGTACCCGATCGGCGTGTACACCCTGCCCAAGCACCTCGACGAAAAGGTCGCCCGCCTGCAGCTGAAGACCCTCAACGCCCAGCTCACCGAGCTGACCGACGAGCAGGCCGCCTACATCAACGTGCCGAAGGAAGGCCCGTACAAGGCCGACCACTACCGGTACTGATAGTCGCTAGTTGGTAGTTACTAGTTATTAGCAGGGAAAACCAAGCCCCCTGCTTTTGCTAGCAACTAACAACTAATAGCTAACCACTAGCATGAGCATGAACTCCTTCCATGCGCGGCAGAAAAAGCCGCGCCCGGCACGCGAGCCGTCGTACGAACGACCGGCTGGCGTGTCGCGGGCGGATGCCTTGCTCGTTGCACAAAAGCTCGCCCCGTCGCGCACCGCGGCACAATGGTTGATCAAGGCAGGGCGCGTCAGTTGGGCGGGTGGCCCGATCAGCAAGCCGGCCATGGATCTGCCGGACGACACACCGCTGATCGTCGCTGCCGATCCCGATGCCCATTACGTCTCGCGCGGCGGCCAGAAACTGGCCGGAGCGCTGGCCCATACCGGGATCGCTGTCGGCGGCAAGGTCTGCCTCGATGTCGGCCAATCGACCGGCGGCTTCACCGACTGCCTGCTGCAAAACGGCGCCCGGCATGTGGTGGGCGTCGATGTCGGTCACGACCAGTTGCACGCCCAATTACGGGCCGACCCGGCCGTTACCGCCCTCGAAGGCATCAATTGCCGCGCCCTGAGCGCCGCCGATCTTGGCAATGCATTCCCTGAAGGCGGCTTCGACCTGATCGTCGGCGACGTCTCCTTCATCTCCATGACGCTGATCCTGCCCCGGCTACCGGCACTGCTCGCTCCGCACGGCGACATGCTGTTGCTGGTCAAGCCGCAGTTCGAGGTTGGCCCCGACAACATCGGCCGCGGCGGCATCGTGCGCGACACAGCGCTCTACCACGACGTCGAGCACAAGCTGCGCGATTGCGCCAAGCACCTGGGCCTCCATGTCCGTGGCTGGCTGGATAGCCCGATTACCGGCGGTGATGGCAACCGCGAATTCTTCATCTGGTTGAACAAATGAATACTGAAATCTCCATCGAGTTTTTCCCGCCGCAAACGCCGGAAGGCATCGAAAAGCTGCGCACCGTGCGCGCCGAACTGGCCAAGCTCAAACCCGAGTTCTTCTCGGTAACCTACGGTGCCGGCGGTTCGACCCGCGAACGCACCTTCGCCGTGGTCAAGGAAATCGCCGCCGAAGGCTTCGACGCCGCACCGCACCTGTCGTGCATCGGCTCGACCCGTGAATCGATCCGCGAAATCCTGGCCGAATACAAGGCTGCCGGCATCAAGCGCACCGTCGCCCTGCGCGGCGACCTGCCCTCGGGCATGGCCGAGGCCGGCGAATTCCGCTACGCCAACGAGCTGGTCGAGTTCATCCGGGCTGAAACCGGCGACTGGTTCAGCATCGAGGTTGCCGCCTACCCGGAATGGCACCCCCAGGCGCGCAGCCCGAAAGACGACCTTGAAGCCTTCGCCCGCAAGGTCAAGGCCGGCGCCAACTCGGCCATCACCCAGTATTTCTACAACGCCGACGCCTACTTCCATTTCGTCGACGAGGCCAAGGCGCTGGGTGTCGATGTGCCTATCGTGCCCGGCATCATGCCCATCGTCGGCTTCACCAAGCTGGCTCGCTTCTCGGATGCCTGCGGCGCCGAACTACCGCGCTGGATGCGCAAGAAGTTCGAGAGCTTCGGCGACGATGCCGAATCGATCCGCGCCTTCGGCCTCGACGTCGTGACCGAGCTGTGCGAACGCCTGCTCAAGGGCGGCGCCCCGGGGCTGCATTTTTATGCCATGAACCAG
>CAZDRS010000433.1:0-2271 GCA_964507585.1 uncultured Dechloromonas sp. | reverse complement strand
CCGGCGATGCGCTATGGGAAAACGGCTTCGGCGTCATCTTCCCGGAACTGCTCGGTGAAGCCGACGGCCTGCACCACACCCGCGCCACGCTGGAGATGCTCGCCCGGCTGCCCATCGACATCGTCATCCCCGGCCACGGCCGGCCCTTCGACACCGTCGACGCCGCTTTCGAGCGCGCCTTCCGGCGGGTCGACCAATTCACGCAAAATATCCAGCAACTAGCCTGGCACGCCATCAAGGTCATCGTTTCCTTCGCCATGCTGGAAAAACGCCAACTCGCCCGCGACGAATTCGCCGCCTTCGTCCTCGGCCTGCCGTTCGCCGTTGACGTCAATACGCGCTTCCTGAACCTGGCCGACGATGCGCTGGTCGCCAAGGTCGAGCGCGAACTCCTGCTGGTCAATGCGCTGCGCCTGGCAGACGGCAAGCTGGTCGCTGCCACCTAGTCGTGTAGCATGGGGCTGCTACCCGCCTGACATCACAGGCGTGCACAATCGTCCGCACCACCCAAACCCACAGGAGACGACGATGGCTGCCAAGAAAATTCTGATGATCACCGGTGACTTCACCGAAGACTACGAAACCATGGTGCCTTTCCAGGCCCTGCTCATGGTCGGCCACACCGTCCATGCCGTCTGCCCCGGCAAGAAGGCCGGCGAGCAGGTCAAAACGGCGGTGCACGACTTCGAAGGCGACCAGACCTACAGCGAGAAGCCGGGCCACAACTTCACCCTCAACGCCACGTTCGCCGACATCAAGCCAACCGACTACGACGCCCTGGTCATCCCCGGCGGCCGCGCCCCGGAATACCTGCGCCTCAACCCCGAGGTCGTCGCCGCCGTGAAGCATTTTGTCGAGGCCGGCAAACCGGTTGCCGCCATCTGCCACGGCGCCCAGTTGCTGGCTGCGGCCGGCGTGCTGAACGGCCGCACCTGCAGTGCCTACCCGGCCTGCGGCCCGGAAGTGGCCGCTGCCGGCGGCCGTTATGCCGATATTCCAGTCGACCAGGCCATCATCGACGGCAAGCTGGTCACCGCTCCAGCCTGGCCGGCCCACCCCGACTGGCTCGCCAAGTTCCTGAACGTACTCGGCAGCCGTATCGAAGCCTGACCCATCAAACCGCGAGGTGCCCCATGTGCGAAATCTACGTCAAGGCCGACCCCATGCTCTACGAATCGCGCGCCCGTTCGCTGCGCATTCACGGCTGCGTCACCAAGATTCGGCTGGAAAACCACTTCTGGGACATCCTCGCGGAAATTGCCGCCAGCGACGGCTACACGACCAACCAGCTGATCGCCAAGCTGTACGACGAGCTGCTGGAATATCGTGGCGAAATCGACAACTTCGCCTCCTTCCTGCGGGTCAGCTGCCTGCGCTACCTTACCTTGCGCAAGCCGCTATCGGAAAGGCCGACCCTGGCGATGGTGGAGCGCAATGTCGCCTGACAGCCCGGGGCGCAGGCGGTGGATTAATTCGTCACCCCCGCCCGCGCGAGGATGACATTTCCGAATCAACCCGTGTTTCCCTAAACCGACACACTGCCGATGCCCGGCGCCAGCCAGCGCCGCACCAGATGCACCCAGTAGCTGGCGCCCAGCGTCAGCAGTTCGTCGTTGAAGTCGTAATGCGGGTTATGCAGCGTGCAGCCGCCGGTACCCGGGCCATTGCCCAGCCACACGTAGCAGCCCGGCTTTTCATTCAGCATGTAGGCAAAATCCTCGGCCCCCATCGAGGGCAGGATATCGGTCAGCACCTTGTCGGCACCAAACACCTCGGCCGCTACCTGCTGGCAGAACCTTGCTTCGGCCGGACTGTTCACCGTGGGCGGGTAGCGATGGTCGAAATGCACGCTGATCTGCGCCCCGTTGGCCGCCGCAATGCCGCTGCACAGGCGCTCGATGGCACGCTCGACGGCCTCCTGGATTTCCGGCTTGAAGGTGCGGATGGTACCGCGCAGCACGACTTCCTCAGGAATGATGTTCCACGCCTCGCCAGCATGAAATTGCGTCACGCTGACCACCGCCGACTCGCACGGATGCAGCGTGCGGCTGACCACCGTCTGCAACGCCTGCACCAGTTGCGAACCGGTAACGATGGCGTCGATCCCCTGGTGCGGCATCGCCGCGTGGCAACCGTGGCCGCGCACGGTGATCTCGAAGGCGCAGGTGCCGGCCATCACCGGGCCGGGCATGGCCATCATCTGGCCGACCGGGATACCCGGCCAGTTGTGCAGGCCGAACACGGCCTCGACCGGGAAGCGCTCGAACAGGC
>CAZDRS010000432.1:0-2274 GCA_964507585.1 uncultured Dechloromonas sp. | reverse complement strand
CCGTCACGCGTGTGGCGGCTGACAGTGCGCTGCTGCATGCCGTCGTGCATGGCAGTCCACTTGAGACCGTGACCACCGAAGGTGGTGTAGTTGTCACGGTGGCCAAGCTGCTGAACGATGCCGATGCACGCATCAATCTCGCGGCCCAAGGCATCCTCGTGCAAAGCCAGTCGGCGGCTCAGGACGCGCTGACCTCGGCGGAGTTGGCATCGAGTGAAGCCGACCGTGCCCAGTCGGTCGCCAGCAAAGGCGTGACCGACACGAATGCCGTGCTGCAGTTGGTCCAGACCAGCGGAAATCAGATCCTGGTCGACGCCGAAGCTGTGTTGCAGCAGGTCATCGCCCGCTTGCTAGCTGTTGGCCTGCCCGACTCCTTGATCGGCGCGCGCGGCATGCTGCTGAAGGTCAAGACCGATGAATCCGGCTACGAGCTGGTGAATACCGCTGCATTACCTCGCTTCTATGGGTTTGCGCTCTCCAGCGACGACTCGGAGTTGCTGCTGACAGAGGGGCGAGAGGGTGACTTTGATGCCCAGGAATTTATTGCCTGGACCCTCTCGGAGGGTGTGCGCTTCGCAGTACAAAACAACTCGTTGGAGGTGCAGCTTTGAATCTCGACATCTCGGCGCTCGGCTATCGCTGGTGCGGCATCTACTCACCCTATCTAAGCTATCGCGACGGGGACGTGGTCTTCAAAGATGGCGGCGCCTGGGTCATTCGCCATGGCCAGCCGCAGCTATTTGCGCTGGGGCAGCAGGATGCGATCCTCAAAGGCCATCTGCTGACGGGCGGGGTTTCCGTGGGCGGCATCGCCAGCATGGTCCTGCATACCAATGGATCTACGGGTGTGGAGTTTCGGTTTATGGCCGACCGCAATGGCACGATTGCCACGGCTCTCATGAACACCGACCGGGCGGCGGCTGACCGTCACAGTTCCAGTTATTTCATGGCTGCGATCATGAACGACGGCTCAGTCAGGGCTTGGGGCCGGGCGGTCAATGGCCAGCAGGGTACCGGCAATACGGGCGATATCGGGCGCACCTTTCCGGCGCGCACAGCATTTCCACCTGGGACACCACGCATTGTGTCGGTCACCTGCGTCTGGGATGACAGCTTCTTCCTCGATGCCGATGGCGGTCTTTGGCATGCCGGGGGCAACGATGCGGGTCTTGCCTCCGGTGTCGGCAGTGCCAACCCCGTGCCCAGAAAGATCAACGGTTATGGCGAGTTGCCGAGTAACGCGGTCGTCAAGCGCGTCTTCGCGGGGCATGACTATTTCGGCTATCGCACCGTCGCCTGTCTTGACGCGCAAGGTCGGGTTTATGTCTGGGGTTACAACCAGCAAGGCTGCCTCGGCCTCGGTCACACATCGAATGTCTCGACACCCCGTTTGGTGCCCTTCACTGTCGACACGCCGATCAAGGAGGTCTTTCTCTCCGGAGGCACCTATGCGGCGAGCTATCTGATTGACACGGCAGGGCGTCTGTGGGTGGCTGGTGAAGCCAACTCGACAGGCTTTGGCAGTGACCAATCGACCCATCGCCTGTTCATGCCCTGGGGGACAGAGAAGCGCGTCAAGAAAGTGTTTTGCTCCGAGTCCGATGCCCATTGGGTCGCGGGCAGTCAGTACTACCGCAGCTACGGCGTCATCCTGGAAGATGGCGCGCTCTATCGGTGGGGTCATGACAGCGGCCAGACTTCGGGAATTTGGGGTACTGGCTACACGGGTGACATCTTCACCGGTCACGCCCTGTTTCCGTACAAGGTGCTGGACGGTGTGGTCGACGCCTACGCGATTTCCGGAGGCTATGGTCGCACCTTGGCGCTGATGCAGGACGGGACCGTGCGCCATACCGGCTATGACGGTTTCAACTTGGGGGGTGGCAGCGGCAACCGTAGCACCTGGGCCACCATCGGTGGCGACGCGCTCACCCAAGTCAAAAAGCTGCGTATGTACGGAGGTTGTTACGGCTCTTCGGCGATGGCCTTGCGATCGGATGGCAAGGCAGTCGGCTGGGGCATGGGATCCACAGGGTGCGCGGGCAACGGCTACGCCAACGAGTCACAGTCGCCCAACAGTTTCGTGCTGATAGATCGGCCGATCGTGGATTTCTCGCGTTCGGGCCATGTCGGTTGCACCGAGGGTGGGGCGTACCACGAATCGGCTTATCACTTCCTCACCGCCGATGGCCAGGTGATGTCGACCGGCTATGGGGGCTACGGCCAGACGGGCGACGATGACAACGACCATCGCTACGCCCCGTCCCCGATCCT
>CAZDRS010000431.1:0-2275 GCA_964507585.1 uncultured Dechloromonas sp. | reverse complement strand
ATGAAGACCTCGTGCATGCACTGCGCCGACCCGTCCTGCGTGTCGGCCTGCCCGGTGTCGGCGATGACCAAGAACCCGGTCACCGGCATCGTCGGCTACGATCCGGACGCCTGCATCGGCTGCCGTTACTGCGTTGCTGCCTGCCCGTTCGGCATCCCGAAGTACCAGTACGACTCGCCGACCGGCAAGATCGGCAAGTGCGAGCTGTGTCGGCATCGCCACAAGGACGGCCATTACTCGGCCTGTGCCGAGGTGTGCCCGACCGGCGCCACGCTGTTCGGCCGCACCGAGGATCTGCTGGTCGAAGCCAAGCGCCGCCTGGCCGCCAAGCCGGGCGAGAAGCTGGTCGTGCCGCGCGGCCGTCTGCCCAAGCCGGGTGAAACGGCCGAGGAAGCCGCCAAGTGGAAAGGCCCGCTCGACCAGAGCTACGAGGCCGTTGCCGGCACCTACCTGCAGCACGTCTATGGCGAGAAGGAATACGGCGGCACGCAGGTCTTGAAGCTGTCGGCGGTCAATTTCCAGAAGGCCGGCCTGCCCGACCTGCCGCCGAAGTCCTCGGCTGCTACCTCGGAAACCATCCAGCACACGCTGTACGGCGGCATGATCATGCCGATCGCCGTGCTCGCCGGCCTGACTTGGGTCGCCAAGCGCAACGTCGTGCCGGAAGACGATGACAAGAAGGGAGGGCAGCCATGAGTGCCCATCATCCCGCCGCCCCGGTTGGCGGCAAGCTGTTCAACCTGCCGGTGATGATCTGCAGCCTGCTGATCGCCGCGATGATCGCCGTGCTCTTCGTCCGTTTCATTTTCGGACTGGGCGCGGTGACCAACCTGAACGACGGCTACCCGTGGGGCATCTGGGTGGTCTTCGACGTGGTCATCGGCTCGGCCTTCGCCTGTGGCGGCTTCTCGGTCGCCATGCTGGTGTACATCTTCAACCGCGGCCAGTACCACCCGATGGTGCGCCCGGCCTTGCTGGCCAGCCTGTTCGGCTACACGCTGGCCGGCGTCGGCGTGCTGTTCGACCTCGGTCGCTGGTGGAACTTCTGGCACATCCTGTGGCCGGGCTACGCCAATCCCAATTCGGTGATGTTCGAGGTGGCGGTGTGCATCTCGTGCTACATCATCGTGATGTGGATCGAGTTCTCGCCGGTCTTCATGGAGCAGTGGGGCCTGAAGGTGCAGAAGAAAAAGCTCGAAAAGGTGCTGTTCTTCTTCATCGCCCTCGGCACGCTGCTGCCGATGATGCACCAGTCCTCGCTCGGCACGCTGCTCGTGGTCATGGGCCCGCAGGTCAACCCGCTGTGGCAGACGCCGGTCGTGCCGCTGCTCTTCCTGCTCTCGGCCATCACCATCGGCTATGGCGTGGTGCTCTTCGAGTCCTGCGTCGCGTCGTCGGCCTACCGCATGGAGATCGAGATGCACCTGCTGCAGCCGCTGGCCAAGGTCATGTTGGGCATGCTCAGCGTCTTCCTGGTCGTGCGTTTCGGTGACCTGGTCGTGCGCGGTGCGCTGGCGCATGCCCTGCAGCCGACGCTGGAAGCCTTCTTCTTCTGGCTGGAAGTCGCCTGCTTCGTCGTGCCCTACCTGATCATCGGCACGGCCAGTGCGCGGCGCAACCCGGCCCGGCTGTTCCTGGCCGGCGTCGCCATCATGCTCGGCGGCGTGCTGCTGCGCGTCAATGGCTTCCTCATCGGCTACGACACCGGCCTCGGCGTCGACCATGGCTGGCACTACTTCCCGAGCATCGCCGAAATGCTGGTCACCATCGGCATGTTCGCCATCGAAGTGCTCGGCTACATCATCATTACCCGCCGCTTCCCGGTTCTGCCCCGGGCAGGCGCGGCACACTGAATCCAGGGATAGGAGAACAATATGAACAAACGTGTCACCATCGACCCGGTCACCCGTATCGAGGGTCACCTGCGCGTCGACGTCGAAGTGGATGGCGGCCGCGTCAAGAAGGCCTGGGCTTCGGGCCAGATGTGGCGGGGTGTCGAGAACATCCTGATCGGCCGCGATCCGCGCGACGCCTGGGCGATTACCCAACGTATCTGCGGCGTGTGCACCACGGTGCATGCCATCGCCTCGGTGCGCGCCGTCGAGAATGCGCTGCAACTGGAGATTCCGGTCAACGCGCAGTACATCCGCAACATGATCATCCTGGCCCACGCCGTGCATGATCACATCGTGCATTTCTACCACCTGTCGGCGCTCGACTGGGTGGACGTGACCTCGGCGCTGAAGGCCGACCCGGCCAAGACGGCCAGCCTGGC
>CAZDRS010000430.1:0-2290 GCA_964507585.1 uncultured Dechloromonas sp. | reverse complement strand
TCCGCCCAGGTGGTGATCAGTTCGCGAGCCATGGCGCTTAGTGTAACCGATTGATAGAATTCGCGCTTTTTGCGGAGTTGAGCGTGCCGATCGGGACTATCGAATCGCTGGATCACGAGGCGCGCGGGATCGCCCGCCAGGAGGGCAAGACCATTTTTGTCGATGGTGCCTTGCCGGGTGAAACGGTCGAATACGCCAGCTTCCGGCGCAAGCCGAACTATGAACTGGCCCATCTGGTCAGCGTTTTGAAGCCGGCAACGGCACGCGTCGAGCCGCGCTGCCCGCATTTCAACATTTGTGGCGGCTGTGCGATGCAGCATATGGAGCCGTCTGCCCAAGTGGCGGCCAAGCAACGTGTGCTGGAGGATGGCTTGTGGCATATCGGCCGTGTTCGGCCGGAGAACATCCTGCCGCCGATCCACGGCGAACCTTGGGGGTATCGTCACCGGGCCCGTCTGGCCGTGCGCAAGGTGGAGCGCAAGGGAGGCATGCTGATCGGCTTCCATGAGAAGCGCAGCAGTTACATTGCCGACATGGAAACCTGCGCCATTCTGCCGCCGCATGTTTCAGCCCTGCTCATGCCCTTGCGCGAACTGATCGGTTCGTTGTCCATCGCCGAGCGCATGCCGCAATTGGAACTGGCCGTCGGCGAGCATTGCACGGTCTTCGTGCTGCGTATTCTCGAACCCCTGACGCAGGCTGACGAGAAGCTGTTGCGCGCTTTTGCCGATCGTCACCAAATCATTTTCTACCTGCAGCCGAAGGGGCCGGATTCAGCCTACCGTTTCTATCCGGTCGATGGCCCGCGCCTCTCCTACACCCTGCCGGAATTCGGGCTGGAGCTGGATTTCAAGCCGACCGACTTCACCCAGGTAAATCATGCGGTGAATCGCATCCTGGTGCGTCGGGCCCTGGGTTTGCTCGACCCGCAGCCGGGGGAGCGCATTGCCGACATGTTCTGCGGCCTGGGTAATTTCACCCTGCCGATTGCCCGCTCCGGGGCGCAGGTGGTAGGTATCGAAGGCAGTCCGGCGCTGGTCAAGCGCGGGCGGGAAAGCGCGATTGCCAACGGGCTGGGCGACCGTGTCGAGTTTGGCGTCGCCAACCTGTTCGAGTGCACGGAGGCGTCACTGGCCAAGCTGGGTCATTTCGACAAGATGCTGATCGACCCGCCGCGCGAGGGGGCGGTCGAATTGGTCAAGGCGCTGGGGGCGGATGCGCCGAAGCGCATCGTCTATGTTTCATGTAACCCGGCGACGCTGGCGCGCGATACGGCCGTGCTGGTGTCGGTGAAGGGGTATCGTTTCGTGTCGGCCGGTGTGATCAATATGTTCCCGCACACGGCGCACGTCGAATCGATCGCTGTTTTCGAGCGCCCCTGATCGGGATCGTGCCGGTATGAAAAAGGGCAGCCGCTTGGCTGCCCTTGTTGTTTCCGCACAGGCTTTGCTCAGTCACGTTCGCCGGTGAAGGCCATGATCAACTGCAGCAGGCTGACGAAAACGTTGTAGATATCGAGATAGACAGCCAGCGTGGCGCTGACGTAGTTGGTTTCGCCACCCTGCACGATGCGGCTGATGTCGTACAGGATGTAGGCGGAGAAAATGCCGACGGCGGCCACGGCGATGGTCAGCGACAGGGCCGGAATCTGGAAGAAGATGTTGGCCACGGCGGCGAGCAGGATCAGGATGATGCCGGCGAACAGGAACTTGCCCATGCCGGTGAAATCGCGCTTGCTGACGGCAGCGATGGACGACAGCGTAAAGAAGATGGCGCCCGTGCCGCCGGCGGCCAGGGCGATCATCGAACCGCCGTTGGAGAAACCGAGCGCTACCTGCAGGATGCGCGACAGCATCAGGCCCATGAAGAAGGTGAAGCCGAGCAGCAGCGCAACGCCGAGGCCACTGTTCTTGTTCTTCTCGATGCCCCACATGAAGCCCCAGGCGATGCCGAGGAAGAGCATGAAGGACATCATCGGGCTGCCGGCAAAGAAGCTGAAACCCATCTGGACGCCGGCCAGGGCACCCAGGATGGTCGGGATCATCGACAGGCCGAGCAACATGTAAGTGTTGCGCAGGACGCGGTTCTGTTCCTGCGCCATTCCGGCGGAAGTCTGGCGGGCGATCTCGAAATTGGTGTTCATGCGGGATATTCCCTTCGGTTGTTTCGTTAAAGGCTAAGACTAGCGGAGTGGGCGAGAAGTTTCAACGCACGGGGGGCTGCGGCGACTGTGCTATCATGCGCGCCTCCAGGGGCTGTGGCAGAGCGGTTGAATGCACCGGTCTTGAAA
>CAZDRS010000429.1:0-2290 GCA_964507585.1 uncultured Dechloromonas sp. | reverse complement strand
ATCGCCTTCCCGAAGACCCAGCGCGCCCAGTGCCTGCTGACCGACGCCCCGTCGGCTGTGGACGAGAAGCAGTTGCGCGAACTGCACGTCCGTCTGCGCCAGAAGGTCGAAACCCAGGTCGAAGTCGCCCAGGGCTAAGCTGCCGACATGCCGACCTGGCTGCGCTTCCTTCTCGTCCTCTGGCTGGCGGTTGGAAGCGCTTTTGCTTTTAGCCACGACAACCTGGCAGCCGATACCGTATCGGCTGCCGAGTTACCGCGCGAGGCGCGCCAGACACTGGCCCTGATCAAGGAGGGTGGCCCCTTCCCCTACGACCGGGATGGCATCGTGTTCGGCAATTACGAAAAGCGACTGCCGCCCCAGGCGCGCGGTTATTACCGTGAATACACCGTCAAATCCCCGTGGCGACGCGACCGCGGCCCCCGCCGCATCATTGCCGGGCAGCATGGTGAATATTTCTACACGGACGATCATTACCGCAGTTTCCGGCGCATCACCGAATAACGAGCAGCGACGATGAGCGATCACCTGTTCAGGAATAGCAACACCTCCGGCCTCTACCACCTGCCCCGACACCGCTTGGCGGCGGTTGGCAATGCCGCCGACCGGGAGCATCGGCGCTTCTTGCTTGTGGAAATATCACCGCCGGCAGACAAGACAAGGGTGCTGACGCAAATCGGCAACGCACTGGCCTTTCCCGACTGGTACGGCGCCAATTTCGACGCCCTGTTCGACTGCCTGACCGATGCCGGGTGGCAAGCAGCAAAGGGGCACGTCATCGTGATCAACGGCCTGGGCGAATTGCGCAACGCCAACCCGGAAGACTTTTCGATCCTCATCGAGGTCTTGCGGGATGCTGCCGACCATCGCCGGCAGGCTGGGGCGCCGTTCTGGATTCTGATCGACACGCCGGCGCGCGGCGTTCCCGCCTTGCCCGAGGCATGAACCCAGCGAAACAACCGGTCTCGGTTCTCGTCGTCATTCACACCCCGGCACTCGATGTGCTGCTGCTCGAAAGGGCTGCCCATCCGGGCTACTGGCAGTCGGTCACCGGCAGCCGGGAAGGCGAGGAAGCACTACCGGAAACTGCAGCCCGCGAAGTAGCAGAGGAAACCGGCATCTCGCTGCCGCCCCCCCATTTTGCCGACTGGGCGCTGAGCAACACCTACGAAATATTCCCTGAATGGCGGCATCGCTACGCCCCCGGCGTCATCGAGAACGTCGAACACGTTTTCAGCCTGTGCCTGCCACAACGCATCGACATTGCAACCGCCCCTGCCGAGCACCGTGCCTGGCAATGGCTGCCCTGGCGAGAAGCGGCCGAGCGCTGTTTTTCGTGGAGCAACCGCGACGCCATCCTGATGCTCCCCAAGCGCCTGCATTCCGGCACTTGAAACTGCCTGGATGACTCCTATATTGGGTACATGAAGGCTTGACCCACACAGGAGACGACCATGGCAAACATTACCCGTATCGACCCGTTCGACGATCTGTTCCGCGGTTTTTTCGTGCGCCCGGTAAATTATGACGGCTCCCAAGCCCAGGCGCCCTCGATCAAGATGGATGTGCAGGAGCAAGGCGATAGCTACTTGGTGCATGCCGAGTTGCCCGGCGTCAAGAAAGAGGACATCCACGTCGTCGTGGAAGGCAATCTGGTTTCGATCAGCGCCGAGGTAAAGCAGGAAAAGGAAACCAAGGAAGGTGACCGGGTACTACGCTCGGAGCGCTATTTCGGCAAGGTTTCACGCTCCTTCCAACTTGAGCAGGATCTGGACGACACGAAGGCCAGCGCCAAGTTCAACGATGGCGTACTCGAACTGACGCTGCCCAAACGAACGGCGAGTCCGAGCAAGCGGCTAACCATCAGCTAAGCCCCGAATCGCCCCACCGACAAGGCCGGATCCCGTTCCGGCCTTTTTCTTTGTACAATCCGCGGCGATTCCATCTGGAGCCCGCCATGAGCATCGAAAACCTCGCCCCCGGCACCAAGGCCGCCGTTTTGGCCGAAGCCCTGCCCTATATCAAGCGTTTCCACGGCAAGACCATCGTCGTCAAATACGGCGGCAACGCGATGACCGATGAGCACTTGAAGAACTGTTTCGCACGCGATGTCGTGCTGCTGGAGCTGATCGGCTTCAACATCGTCGTTGTCCACGGTGGCGGCCCGCAGATCGAGAACCTGCTCAGCCGCGTCGGCAAGAAGGGCGAATTCATCCAGGGCATGCGCGTCACCGACGCCGAGACCATGGAAGTCGTCGAGATGGTGCTCGGCGGCCAGGTGAACAAGGAC
>CAZDRS010000428.1:0-2291 GCA_964507585.1 uncultured Dechloromonas sp. | reverse complement strand
CCACCCTGCGCGGCTCGGCCGACACGCTGCTTTTCCTGCTCAACGACATTCTCGACTTTTCACGCATCGAGGCCGGTGGCCTGCAACTGGAAAAGCTGCCTTTCAATTTCCGCGACGTAATCGGCCAGGTGGCCCACGCCTTCACGCCGACTGCCCGCAAGAAGGGGCTGGAACTGTGGTTCGACATCGCCCCGTCGTTGCCCGAACTGATCATCGGCGACAAGTTCCGCCTCGGCCAGATCATCACCAACCTGGTCAATAACGCCGTCAAGTTCACGGCCAGCGGTGGCATTCGCATCTCCTGCCTGCCGCTCAAGGCTGGCGATGGGCTGGATTACCTGGAAATCATCGTTCGCGACACCGGCATCGGTATCGATGACGAGGCGCTGCGCGACATTTTCTCGCCCTTCCGCCAGGCCGATGACAGTATGAGCCGGCGCTTCGGCGGCAGTGGCCTGGGGCTGGCCATCGTCCACGATCTGGTGCACCTGATGAACGGTGAAATTGCAGTCGAAAGCACGCTGGGCAAGGGATCCACGTTCACCATCGACATTCCGCTGATGAACGGCAGCAGCCAGACCCGCAGCCTGCCGGAGTGGATGCCGCAACTGCGCGGTCGGCATGTCGCCGTCTCCTGCAACAACGAGGCCCGCGGCCAGCACTGGCTGTCGCTGCTGCGCTGGGCCGGCATCGAGGCCATTCCGGCCATCGGTAGCGAGCGCGATCTGGCCGCTTTCCAGGCCGACACCATCCTGCTCGAGGACAACACCGATTTCCGCAGCATTCTGAAGCTGCGCGACACCTGGCCGAAGACACCGGCCCTCATCGTGCATGGCGTGGCCAGCCCGGAAGGCAAGGCCCTGCCGATGCCGGAATGGATCGAGGGCGAATTGCACGAGCCTTTCGGCGACCAGGCCTTGTGGACGGAACTGGCCCAGATGTGGGGCCTGGCCGAGGAAGAGGCAGAAAAGGCCGAAGAGGCCGGCAGCCTGCATTTCGGTGCCCGCGTGCTGATGGTCGAGGACAACGAGACCAACCGCCTGATTCTCGAACAGATCCTGAACAGCTTGGGCTGCAGCGTATGCCATGCCACGAACGGCCTCGAAGCGCTGGACACCCTGCGCCAGAAGACTTTCGACCTGGTGCTGATGGATGTTCAGATGCCGGTCATGGATGGCCTGACGGCGACCAGCAAGATCCGCGAACGCGAAGCCACGCACGGCCTGCCCCGCCAGCCGATCATCGCGCTGACCGCCAACGCCCTGGCCGGCGACCGCGAGATGTGCCTGCAGGCCGGCATGGACGACTACGTGGCCAAACCGGTGACCATCGGCAGCATCAGCTCTGCCATGTTGCGCTGGCTGCCAGCCACCCGCATCGTGGCGGAAGGCTCTACCACCACGCCCGAGCCCCCTCCCACCCCACGCAAAGCAAGCGAGGCAAGCATGCCGACCTTCGATTTCCGCGACCTCCGCACCAGCCTGGGCAAGGAAGCCGACCGCATCATTCCGAACATCGTCAATTCCTACCTGCGGGAAGGGAAGGCACACATCGACGTGCTGTCGAAGATCGACGGTGACTTCGACCTCGAACACATCACCCGCATCGTGCACAACCTGAAGAGTTCGAGCGCCGCGCTGGGCCTCAAGGATTTCTCCGAACTGTGCAAGGCCACCGAGCAGGCGGCTCGCAGCGCACAAAAAGACAAGGTGCGGGCACAGGTTCCCGCCATCGTCGCCAGCTTCGCCAGGGTTCACCAGGCGGCTGAAGAAATCCTGGCCGAACTGGGCAATGGAGGCGACTGAACATGGACATCGTCAAGCCCCGCATCCTGATTGTCGATGACGAACCGGTCATGCGCACGATTACCGAGTCCGTGCTGTCGCAGCACGAATTCGCGGTGAGCACGGCCAACTCGGCAGAGCAGGCGATCCTGATGATCAGCGAAGGCTTCATTCCCGATCTGCTGCTGCTCGATGTGCTGATGCCCGGCATGAACGGCTTCGAAGCCTGCCGCATCCTGCGCCGCAAGCATCGCCTGGAGCACCTGCCGATCATCATGCTGACCGCGCTCGACGACCAGGTTTCGATCGACGAGGCCTATCGCTGCGGTGCCACCGATTTCATCACCAAGCCGCTGAACATTCCGCTGCTGCCGCACCGCGTCCGCTACCTGCTGCGTTCGTCGCTGGCCATCCGCGAGCTGTACGACAGCCAGATGACGCTGATCAACACCCAGCAGATCGCCCGCCTCGGCAACTGGAAGATGGATACGGCCGGCAATATCGTCC
>CAZDRS010000427.1:0-2305 GCA_964507585.1 uncultured Dechloromonas sp. | reverse complement strand
GTCAGGCCGCTGCCGCCAATGATTGCCAACATGTTATTGCTTCCTTTCCGCCAGCAAGGAAGCCAGCGTGGGCACCACGCTCTTCAGGGCGGGATGCGAGTTACGGAGATGGGCCATCGGTGAGGCACCATCGTCAATCTTGCGATACAGCGCCTGGCGCCGATCGCCGACAAAGGGCAGATCGCGCAGGGTTTTTTCATTGTGGTAACGCACCAGGGTATCGCGCCCGATGTCCTTGGCCTGCCAGGGAATCGCCGTCCGGTCGACCAGATGCAGGTGGCTGACCGAAGGCAGGCTGGTCGCCAGTTCGGCAACCAGGCGGTGCAGCTTCTCGCGATAGACCGCCACTGCCTGCTGTCCGGCTTCACTAGGCGTTGCACCGGTTACCTCGGCCGGCGCGCCCATCAGCCAGCAGACGACCGTGTCGGGCTGGAAGTCAGCGATGACCGCTTTCTGTTCATCGTTCAGGGCCGCCAGATCGGCCTGCAGCAAGGTTAAATCGCCGCCGCTCACCCGTTGCCGGGTTGCCTCCAGGCACTCCGGCAAGGCGTCGATAGCCAGAACGGCCACGCCCCTGCGCAGCAGTGCTGCAGTCGAAAAACCGACGCCGCAACCGATTTCCAGCACCCGCCGGCCGGAGAGCAGGCTCGCCATCCAGTCGTAGTCACCGCGTCGGACGTAAGCCTGACCTTCGGCTTCCCAATAGGCCATGAACTCGGCGACCGTCTGGCCACTCACGCCTCGTCCTTCATGGCGTAGATCGCCGGCAGATTGCGCCAGGCGCCGCCGGCATCCATGCCGTAACCGAAGACAAAGCGATCCGGCACGGTCAGGCCGACGAAATCGGCTGCCAGCGGTTTCTGCTTGCCGTTCAATTTGTCGGCAAATACGGCGGTCAATACCTCGGCAGCCCCCATGCGGATCAGGCTTTCCTTGACGGCAGCCAGGGTCAGGCCCTCGTCGAGAATGTCATCGACGACCAGTACTGAACGCCCCTTGACCGAAGTCCACGGTGCCGTACGCCATGAAATCTTGCCGCCCTGGGTTTCCGGCCCGTAGCGCGTTGCATGCAGGTAATCGAAATCGAGCGGGAAGCCCAGCTTGGTCATCAACTGGCCGCAAAAAACCACACCGCCGGTCATTACGCACAGCACCAGCGGGTACTTGTCGGCCAGCCGCTCGCCGATCGCTGCGGCCACCTCGCCGAGTGCTTTTTGTACCGTCGCCTCGTCGTGGATGACCTCGGCGTTGGCCAGCATTGCCTTGGCTTTTTGCAGATCCATTCAGCCCCCCAGGTTCTTCAGGTAGGCATCGAAAGCCGGCCCGACCTCGGCATGACGGCGGCCTAGGTCGACCGTCGCCTGCAGGTAGCCCAGCTTGGAACCGCAATCGTAACGGACGCCATCATAACGATAGGCCAGCACCTGCTCCTCACCGAGCAGCGAGGCGATGCCGTCGGTCAACTGAATCTCGCCACCGGCCCCCGGCTTGATGTTCTCAAGATGATGGAAGATACGCGGCGTCAGGATGTAGCGGCCAACGACGGCCAGCGTCGACGGGGCGTCCTCGGGCTTCGGCTTCTCGACGATGGCATTGACCTGCTCGACCCGGTCAGCCACCTTGCGCGCATCGACGATGCCGTAGCTCTTGGTGTCGGCCTGCGGCACGTCCTGCACGCCGAGCACGGAGCAGCGATAGTAGTCGTAGGTATCGGTCATCTGCTTCATCACCGCCGGCTTGCCATCGAGCAGGTCGTCGGCAAGCAGCACGGCGAACGGCTCATCGCCGATCACCGGCTTGGCGCACAGCACGGCATGCCCCAGCCCAAGCGCTTCGGCCTGGCGAATGTAGATGCAGTTGATGTTCTTCGGAATCATGTTGCGCACGAATTCCAGCATCTCATTCTTGCCGCGCGCTTCCAGCTCGCTTTCCAGTTCGTAGGCCTTGTCGAAGTGATCCTCGATGGCGCGCTTGGAGCGACCGGTCACGAAAACCATGTCGGTGATCCCGGCGGCAACCGCCTCCTCGACCGCATACTGGATCAGCGGCTTGTCCACGATGGGCAGCATCTCCTTCGGGCTGGCCTTGGTGGCCGGCAGGAAACGGGTACCCATGCCCGCAACCGGAAACACCGCTTTGCGAACCTTCTTCATTATTCCACTCCCTCTTCGAGCATTTTTTTCAATTGTGCCTCATCGATCACAGCAACGCCGAGTTCGATGGCCTTATCCAGTTTCGAGCCGGCTTCCTCGCCGGCCACCACGTAATCCGTCTTCTTCGAAACCGAGCCGGAGACCTTGCCGCC
>CAZDRS010000426.1:0-2305 GCA_964507585.1 uncultured Dechloromonas sp. | reverse complement strand
CTGCTGCTCTTCCTCGACCTGATCCTGCTCGGCGTGATGATTCAGGGCAAGGTGGCACCGGAATTTGCCGTTACGCTCGCCCTGGCCAACCCGCTGCAGGTCTTCCGCACCGCGGCACTGGCCCTGTTCGACCCGCAACTGATCGTTCTTGGCCCTTCGGCCTACGTCATCCTCGACCTGTTCGGCACGGCCGGCTACAAGGTTTTTGCCCTGGCCTATCCGGCCGCCCTTGGCATCATCAGCGCCACTGCCGGTTACTTCCTGTTCCGCCGCGGTGATCTGCCGTGAAAACCCGCTTCGCTGCTCTCGCCTTTTCCCTGCTTGCCTCGCTGGCAGGCGCCCAGGAAATGCCGTCCTCAGCACCGCTTTTCGCAGCGACGCTCAACGATCTTGACGACAAGCCGGTCGCCTTGGAACGTTTCAAAGGCAAGCCACTGGTGGTCAATTTCTGGGCCCGCTGGTGCGGCCCCTGTCGTGCCGAGATTCCCGAGTTGATCAAATTTCGCGCCGCCCACAAGGGCAAGGTCGAAGTGCTCGGCATCGGCATCGAGGACAAGGCAGAGCCGGCCAAGGAATTCGCCAAGGCCTACGATATGGATTATCCGGTGTTCGTCGCCAAGGAACAGGGCATCCCGCTCATGCAGGCTCTCGGCAACACCAAGGCCGGACTCCCCTATACCCTGTTCATCGACCGGAATGGCCAGGTAGTTCAGCGCAAGATGGGCATCGTCAAAAAGCCCGATTTCGACGCCGCTCAGGAAGCGTTGTTGAAGAAATAGCTGCTGGGTGACCCAGGTCACAGACTCGGTGCGACAATCGCATTAATCTCCACGCTTCATCGGCCCATGTCGGCCGTACGAATCGACTATCGTTTGGAGAGACCATGAAAATCAGCCGCCTTGCTTCCCTGTTCCTGTTCGCCGGTATCACCCTCGGCGCCTCCGTCGGCCACGCCGATGGTCTGCGCTTTTTCCCTGCTCTTGAAACCGGCTTCAAGGCTGAACCGTCGGTCGCCGTCACCGGTGGCGTGATGAACGCCAAGGCTGCGAACGACGATACCAACTTCGTGTATGGCCTGGATTTCAACATGAACTGCGGCCTGATCCAGACGCCGGACAACCGTATCCGCACCCACGTCCAGATCAACCACACTAACGAATCGGGCGTGAAGGCTACCTCCTTCGAACTATCACCGCGCTATACCCTGCCGCTGGGTAGCGGCTTCTCGGTTGGCGCCGGCCCGGTGATCGGCATGGTCAAGGCCGACAACGGCGTTGCCGACAAGAACCTGTTCGCCTATGGTGCGGTCGTCGGCGCCAATTTCCGCAAAGGGATGTATTACTCCGGCCTCGACCTGCGCTACCTGAACACCAGCGAGCGCGACCACGTCGAATTTGAAAACTGGGCGCTGATCGCCAAGGTCGGTATCAATTTCTGAGTTTGGGTATCTTGAATCGATTGATGGAGGGTAATGCCCTCCATTTTTTATCTATCCAAGGCCGTAATTGGAAAGCAAAGAACCTAGCTCTCAGTGATGAGATCTAGGGCCTGTTCACAGTAGCCGAGTTGTGTTTACATCCTGGAATTTGGATGTTGGACATGGATCGGCGAATGTTGAACGACACACAATGGTTTCGGATTGCTGAGTTATTGCCGGGTAAGCCGACGGACAAAGGCGGACGGGCTATCGATAACCGACGTTTTGTCGAGGCGGTTTTGTACCTTGCTCGCACCGGGTCTCCCTGGCGAGACTTGCCCAAGGAATTGGGTAACTGGCACTCGGTATATGTCCGCTTTGCACGCTGGGAAGAGTACGGCGTCTGGCATCGCGTGGCCGAGGCCCTCCAAGGCGATGCTGACTTGGAAGAGCTCTTCATTGATGCCACGATTGTCCGTGCCCACCAGCATGCGGCCGGCGCACCCAAAAAAACGGTAGCGATCAAGCGATCGGTCGCTCGCGAGGCGGGCTGACGACCAAGGTTCATGCTTGTGTCGATGCCCTTGGCAATCCGGTTCGTCTGATCCTGACAGCCGGCCAAGTGGCTGATGTCACGCAAGGGGCTGCCTTGGTTGAGGCAATCTCGACTGGTGCTGTCATCGCTGACAAAGGTTACGACTGCGATGCCTTGGTCGACATCATCGAAGCCTCCGGTGCCGAAGCGATCATCCCACCTCGAAGCAACCGCAACACCCAACGCAAAGTCGACTGGCACCGCTATAAGGCACGAAACCTCGTCGAGCGATTCTTCAATCGCCTCAAGCAGTTCCGACGTATCGCAACCCGATACGACAAACTTGCCAATCG
>CAZDRS010000425.1:0-2320 GCA_964507585.1 uncultured Dechloromonas sp. | reverse complement strand
TATCAAATGTGTTATTTGATTCTTTTAACAGTAAGGAAGCCGTTTCGTGGGTTTTCGTTAACTGTCATTCCCTCTGGAAGGTCACAGGCTTCTGGCCGTTCATCCTTACTGAAGTAATAGATAGTTTGAACTTTACCGCCACGAAGTGTTACTTCCTTGGAGTTCAAATAATATGTTACGCCCTTTGAGTTTGTGTGCTGATATGCCACTATGTTTCTCCTTACTCTGTTAGTAGTACCCCTAAGATACCGCTATAAAATGTTGCTGTCAATATTTTTTATGAAATATCATAAATTATTTGCCAATTATGGTTAAGTTAAGTTAAAATAACCATACAGTTAACAGGATAATAAAGAGGGTAAAATGAACGACTATTTAAATCGTACCGGTAGGCCAGCCGCTCAATCAGCCAACAGAGTAGTAAATGACCAACAGCCAGTTGGACCTGGCCAAATTCCACCTACTCCAAAAAAATCAAAATTACAGAGTAATGGAATAAAAAAGATTCTTGTCTTTGTTGTTGCAATCGTTGTTGTTGTACTTATTGCAGCAGTAGTGTATTTCTTTGTAGTTAGGGACTCTACAACAAGCCAAATACAGTCCAACAAATATCAAGCTGTATTCCTAAATAGCGCAGATGGCCAAGTATATTTTGGCAAATTAAGCGTTATGAATAATAGATACTACAAGTTAACTGACATTTATTATGTCAGAGTTGAACAAGTGCAGCCTGATAAGACCAATGCCCAGCCAAAACAGAATATTTCACTTGCCAAACTTGGTAGCGAAATACACGGTCCTCAAGATACTATGTACATAAACAGAGATTCTGTTATGTTCTGGGAAAACCTAAAAGACGATGGTCAGGTCGCTAAAGCTATAAGTGACTACAAGAAAAATGGCTCAAGTACAAACAACAACCAGCAACAAACCACAACTCCAACAAAACCATAAACATTGTGCCTAACCTAAAATAAAACCCCTATAACTAGGGGTTTTATTTATGGATTGGCTCTAGGGAGCCAAAATGTGAGCCGAAAAAAATCAATAGGCTGTCGTGGAATTGTCTGAGCCCAAAAAACATAGATTATTTATTGTGTTTTTTACGATTAAGCAACCTAAAAACAAGACCTATTAATAGTCTTATAATCAATAAAAAGCCAAATAAAGTAGCCAACACAATACTAAATCCAGCTAAATCTGGTGACCAGTTGGGGCTTGCAAAATCAAAAGTATATAAATCTTTTGATGGTAGGTTCAAGTCATAGTTCACCCCACTAGAGCGCTCAGTAACATACTGTTGTATACAGCTTGCCCGCTGTACTGTAGTAAAACTTGGCTTTTCACAAACAGACTGAGCTTCGGGATATAAACTATCTTTTCCACTTGCAGAAAGTTTTGCTTTTTGTTCTTCGACCAATCTATTAAACCTATTGGCTAGTTGTATCGGTGGCTCTGTCGTTGTCACATCTCGCATCCGTGTATTCATGTGGCTAAAAACATAGTTTCTTAAATCACGCAGTGCGGATTCGACATCACCATTTTGTTTGTCGGCCGAAATTACATTGTTTTTTAGTTCTAGCATCTTGAGATTGTTCGATCGTAAAGCCAAAACTGAAATGGTTGAAAAAACTATTAAACCTATAGTCAAAAAAGCTAATGATGATTTACGATATTTTTTCCAAAGTTGGTTAATCTTGTGCCTATTCATGGTCATGACCTAAGTGCAGGAAAACGCTGCGTTAATATACCCAGGCTCGATATAGCACCCAATACAAACAGAGTTTTTAGTATCAAAACGTCATTTGTTGTAAAGAAAGTGAGAACATAAGCAAATATCCAAAAAAACAGGACTGCCAACATCCTAACAATATCTAAAGCTACCAAATACACTATACGGTAGCCAGGTACGCTATCAGAGGCATCATACATACCTTTATTGTACGGCATTCTGTAGCTTACTGTTAATGGCTCATCGACAACGCCTATCGTAAATGCCTGGGGGGCGGTAGTCACAAAGGGTCGCAACATATGCACCAGTGAATTGCCAATAGACCCCCACTTCAGCAGCAAGCCTCCACGCCTGTCATCTATGAGTTTTCCGATTGCATAAATAGCAATGAGTGCAGTTAATGTGCTAATAGATATTAACAAGCCCAGTGCAGCAAATGTGTCTTTTTTGAATACGGCCAGGGCTACAAATATTGGCCAGATAACCACACTAACGACATTCTCAATACCAAAAAAACATATAGATATAAAATCTCGTTTATGGCGTCTCCACGGAAATCCCTTAATAGTAATACTTTGATGAACTTTT
>CAZDRS010000424.1:0-2332 GCA_964507585.1 uncultured Dechloromonas sp. | reverse complement strand
CCCGAGAACGTCATCCGCGAATTCCCGCAGTTCCCGGTGGTGCGCGACTACGACGGCCTGCGCACCGAGATCGACAAGGCGTTTCTAGCTGCTAGTCGGTAGTCGCTAGTCATTAGCAAAACCAGCTAGCAACTAATAACTAGCAACTAATAGCTAAAACCATGCATCGCGACCGTTTCTACACCCTGTCAGCCTCCTGCCCCGACCAGGTGGGCATCATTGCCCGCGTGTCCGGCTTCATCGCCGGCAATGGCGGCTGGATTCTCGAATCGAGCTTCCACGCGGATGCGCTGACCGGTCGCTATTTCATGCGCATCGAGATCAAGGCCGATTCGCTGCCTTTCCTGCTCGCCGAGTTCCGCGAACGCTTCCGCACCGAGGTGGCCGAGCCGCTGTCGATGACCTGGCAGATCAACGACAGCGCGGTGAAGAAACGCGTCGTCGTGCTCGTCTCCAAGCAGGAGCACTGCCTGTACGACTTGCTGGCCCGCTGGCAGGCCAAGGAACTGGATATCGAGATTCCCTGTGTCATTTCCAACCACGACACCTTCAAGGGTTTCGTCGAATGGCATGGCATCCCATTCATCCATGTGCCCGTCACGCCAGACAACAAGCAGGCGGCCTACGCTGAAATCCAGCGCATTTTCGACGACGTGCGCGGCGACACCATGGTGCTCGCCCGCTACATGCAGATCCTGTCGCCCAAGCTGTGCGAGGCGCTGTCCGGCCGCATCATCAACATCCACCACAGCTTCCTGCCCAGCTTCGCCGGCGCCAAGCCCTACCATCAGGCCTACACGCGTGGCGTCAAGCTAATCGGCGCGACCTGCCACTACGTCACCTCGGAACTCGACGCCGGCCCGATCATCGAGCAGGACGTCATCCGCATCGACCACTCCGATTCGCCGGAGGACATGGTGCGCTACGGCAAGGACATCGAAAAGACGGTTCTCGCCCGCGGCCTGCGCTATCACCTGGAAGACCGCGTCCTGGTGCACGGCAACAAGACAGTCGTCTTCCGCTGATGCTGATCCGGCGCGACGATTCGCTGCTGCTGGTCGTCGATATCCAGGAAAAACTGGCGCCGGCCATCCACGGCAACGAACGGGTCACCGCCAATAGCGTTCGCCTGCTGCAAGCTGCC
The DNA here is from genome assembly GCA_964507585.1 of uncultured Dechloromonas sp. Lineage (GTDB taxonomy): Bacteria > Pseudomonadota > Gammaproteobacteria > Burkholderiales > Rhodocyclaceae > Azonexus. The sequence goes on along the minus strand of CAZDRS010000424.1, from coordinate 1,188 downwards.
GCACAGCTACAGGTACCGGCCTTCGTTTCCGAACAGTATGTGCGCGGCCTCGGGCCAAGTGTCGCGTCCATCCGTGCGGCTGGCGCAGCGGCCCAATTCTTCGAGAAAACGCATTTCTCCTGCGCTGCCGAGCCGGGGGTCGTCGAACGCCTGCAAGCCAGTGGCCGCCGCCAGGCCATCCTGACCGGTACCGAGACCCATGTCTGCGTGCTGCAAACGGCACTCGGCCTGCGCGCAGCCGGTTTCGAGGTTTTTCTGGTTGCCGATGCCGCCTCGTCGCGCACACCGGAAAACCGCCAGGCTGCCATCGACCGCCTGCGTGCTGCCGGTGTTGGCATCGTCACCACCGAAATGGTGCTTTTCGAGTGGCTGCACCGCGCCGCCACCGACGAATTCCGCGCCCTGCTGCCGCTGATCCGCTGATCGGCTTTTAACGGCCCAGCGGGCCGCCAGCAGAACCCTAGCGACGAAAAAAACGGGCACCCGCAGGTGCCCGAAGGGAGAGAGACTAAGGATTCCTTGCTTAGTGGTGGTAGGCGCTTTCGCCGTGGGAGGTGAGGTCGAGACCTTCGCGCTCCTCTTCTTCCGGCACACGCAGACCGATCACGATATCGACCAGCTTGTAGGCAACGATGGAGACGACGCCCGACCAGACGATGACGGTACCGACACCCCAGGCCTGGGAGATGACCTGGGCGGTCATGTCGTACGGGCCGACGGCGTTGGCGACGTAGTCATAGACACCCGTGCCACCGAGGGCCGGATCGGCGAAAACGCCGGTCAGCAGGGCACCGAGGATACCGCCCACGCCATGCACGCCGAAGACGTCCAGCGAGTCGTCGGCACCGAGCAGCTTCTTCAGGCCATTGACGCCCCACAGGCAGATCACGCCAGCGATCAGGCCCATGATGATCGAACCCATCACACCGACGAAACCGGCGGCCGGGGTGATCGCCACCAGGCCGGCAACGGCACCGGAAGCAGCGCCCAGCATGGACGGCTTACCCTTCAGGATCCATTCGGCGAACATCCAGGACAGCGCGGCGCAAGCCGTGGCAACCCAGGTGTTGACCATGGCCAGGGCGGCACCGCCGGAGGCTTCGAGGGCGGAACCGGCGTTGAAGCCGAACCAACCGAACCACAGCAGCGAGGCGCCGATCATCGTGAAGGTCAGCGAGTGCGGGGCCA
>CAZDRS010000423.1:0-2348 GCA_964507585.1 uncultured Dechloromonas sp. | reverse complement strand
TTAATTCGAGTCTGACCAAATTCCTGAATTTGGAAATTGCGGCGCTCGAGTCGGATGGTATCGGTAAGGTAATTTCTAGCCCGCGAGTAATTACGGCTAACAATGTAAAGGCGAAAATTGAGGATGGTACTGAAGTTCCTTATGTCACTACACAAACTTCCGGCACGGCGGTGACCCAGACGGTTAGTTTTAAGGCAGCCAAGCTATCCCTTGAGGCAACTCCACAGATTACCCCTGAAGGCACGGTACGCATGGCGCTAGTCGTTAAGAAAGAGGAGCCTGATTGGACTAAGGCGGTTTTGGGTAACCCTCCAATTAAGAGTTCTGTCGTTGAAACTAATGTTGTTGTTGAAAATGGTGGAACTGTCGTGATTGGTGGTGTATTTATTACCAAGTCCGAAGATACGGTAGAAAAGGTTCCTTTGCTGGGGGATATCCCCTTCCTTGGCTGGCTCTTCAAGTATAAGAACGACACAGGCAATCGTCGCGAACTGCTGGTCTTCATTACGCCGCGCGTCATCTCCGACAAGATGCGTATTGATTAATATCTGTCGACTCCGTAAGGAAAAGGCCGGCGTAAATGCCGGCCTTTTTAGTCAACGGAGTAGATTCAGCTAAAATCCGCCCGTGGAACAACATCGCAATATTTACCTGGTCGGCCTGATGGGGGCTGGCAAGACGACTGTCGGGCGTATGCTGGCCAAGCGGCTGGGGCGCCCGTTTCTGGATTCCGACCACGAAATTGTCGAGCGAACCGGGGTGCCGATTCCGACGATATTCGAAATCGAGGGCGAAGATGGGTTTCGCCGGCGTGAGGCACAGACCATCCATGACCTGACGGCCGGTGCTGATCTGGTTCTGGCCACCGGGGGTGGTGTCGTCATCAATCCCGAGAATCGGCGGCGGCTGCATGAAACGGGTTGGGTGGTTTACCTGAACGTACCGCCCAGGCTGCTCTACGAGCGTACCCGCCATGATCGCAATCGTCCGCTACTCCAGGTGGAAGACCCGCTGGCAAGGCTGGAGGAGTTGCATGCCGTGCGGGATCCTTTGTATCGGGAAACAGCACATATGGTCGTCGATGGCTCGCATTTGGTTGCAGCCGGCATCGTTCAGCATTTATTGAGAGAATTCAACCGCTTATGCAAGGCATGATCAAGACGCTGGAAGTCGCTCTGGAGGAGCGTTCCTACCCCATCCATATCGGGCCGGATTTGTTGTCTCGCCCTGAATTGCTGCTGCCGCATATCAGGCAGAAGAAGGTCGTCATCGTTACGAATGAAACGGTGGCTCCCCTTTATCTTGAGCAACTGCGTGCAGCGCTGTCATCGGGTGGTATCGAGTCCTTGCCGGTAATCTTGCCGGACGGGGAGCAATTCAAGACTTGGGAAACGCTCAACCTGATTTTTGACGCCTTGCTGGGTGCTCGTTGCGAGCGCAACACTATCCTGATCGCCTTGGGGGGTGGGGTGATTGGCGACATGGGCGGCTTTGCGGCGGCCTGTTATCAACGCGGGATGCCGTTCATTCAGGTGCCGACGACGCTGTTGTCGCAGGTCGACTCCTCGGTTGGAGGCAAGACAGCGATCAATCATCCGCTGGGCAAGAACATGATCGGCGCCTTCTATCAGCCCAAGTTGGTGCTGGCTGATATTTCCACGCTCAATACCCTGCCGGATCGCGAGCTGAAGGCGGGGCTGGCCGAGGTGATCAAATACGGTCTGATCCGCGATCTGGAGTTTTTCGACTGGCTGGAGATCAATCTCGACAGGTTGTTGGCGCGCGACCAGGAAGCGTTGGTCTATGCCGTGCGTCGCTCCTGTGCCAACAAGGCCGAAGTGGTTGCAGCCGATGAGCGGGAAAGCGGTGAGCGGGCCTTGCTGAACCTGGGGCACACTTTCGGTCATGCCATCGAAACCGGCATGGGTTACGGTGAATGGCTGCATGGCGAAGCGGTGGCTGCCGGCACGCTAATTGCTGCGGAATTGTCCTGTCGTTTGGGCTGGATTGATGCAGCAACGGTGGCTCGTATCGAGCGCATTTTTGTTCGTGCCGGCTTGCCAGTCATGGGCCCGCCGTTGGGAGCAGCGCGTTATCTCGAATTGATGAGCCATGACAAGAAAGTGCAGGACGGCAAGCTGCGCTTGGTGCTGCTGCAAGGGATCGGCAAGGCGGTTGTTTCCGAGGCGGCGAGCGATGCGCAAATCGTCGAAGCAATCGAGATGCGATGCACCCAAACGGGGAAGGTTTAGGCTTGGATGGTCGGGATTGGTGCGTTGCAGCATCTTGATTCGACAGGGGTTTGCCAGTATATTTAATGGTTGCCTCTAATTTTCGTACAGGCCGAT
>CAZDRS010000422.1:0-2353 GCA_964507585.1 uncultured Dechloromonas sp. | reverse complement strand
ATCATCGCCAACGCGATGGAAAAGGTCGGCAAGGAAGGCGTCATCACCGTTGAAGACGGCAAGTCCCTGGCCAACGAACTCGACGTCGTCGAAGGCATGCAGTTCGACCGCGGCTACCTGTCCCCGTACTTCATCAACAACCCGGACAAGCAGATCGCCCTGCTCGACAACCCGTTCGTCCTGCTTTTCGACAAGAAGATCTCGAACATCCGCGACCTGCTGCCGGTGCTGGAACAAGTCGCCAAGGCTTCCCGTCCGCTGCTGATCATCGCCGAAGACGTCGATGGCGAAGCGCTGGCCACCCTGGTTGTGAACAACATCCGTGGCATCCTGAAGACCGTCGCCGTCAAGGCCCCGGGCTTCGGCGACCGTCGCAAGGCCATGCTGGAAGACATCGCCATCCTGACCGGCGGTACCGTCATCTCCGAAGAGACCGGCCTGTCGCTGGAAAAGGCTACCCTGAAGGATCTGGGCCAGGCCAAGCGCGTCGAAATCGCCAAGGAAAACACCACCATCATCGACGGTGCCGGCGATGCCGCTTCCATCGAAGCCCGCGTCAAGCAGATCCGTATCCAGATCGAAGAGGCTACCTCCGATTACGATCGCGAGAAGCTGCAGGAGCGTGTTGCCAAGCTGGCTGGCGGCGTTGCCGTCATCAAGGTTGGTGCTGCCACCGAAGTCGAAATGAAGGAAAAGAAGGCCCGCGTCGAAGACGCCCTGCACGCCACCCGTGCTGCCGTTGAAGAAGGCATCGTCCCCGGCGGCGGCGTCGCGCTGCTGCGTGCCCGTGCCAACATCGCCAAGCTGAAGGGCGACAACCACGACCAAGATGCCGGCATCAAGCTGATCCTGAAGGCCATCGAAGCCCCGCTGCGCGAAATCGTCGGCAACGCCGGCGACGAGCCGTCCGTGGTGGTCGACAAGGTCGTCCGCGGCAAGGGTAACTACGGTTACAACGCCGCCACCGGCGAGTACGGCGACATGGTCGAGATGGGTGTTCTGGATCCGACCAAGGTTACCCGCACCGCCCTGCAGAACGCCGCCTCCGTGGCCGGCCTGATGCTGACCACCGACTGCATGGTAGCCGAGCTGCCGGAAGACAAGCCGGCCATGCCCCCGATGGGCGACATGGGCGGCATGGGTGGCATGGGCATGGGCATGTAAGCCTTTCCCGAGCCTCTCAGCTCATCGAAGCCCCGCCTTGTGCGGGGCTTTGTTTTTTCGGGAATAAGGAGAGTTGAAACAGGAATGCTCTGGAATTTCAATATGTTGAATGGGTTGCATCAAATATTGTGCAACCCGTTTACTGCTGTAAGTTAGTTGTAAGAAGGCTCCCCTACATTAGGCTCCGCAGCAATGCCTCTATAAACAAAATCTGAGGAGCAAATCAATGCAAGACGTACTTGATCGGATTACCAAGAATCCGAAATTCCACGAGTTCATTGCCATGCGCAGTCGATACTCGATCATCATGGCGATTGTCAGCGCCGCCATTTACTACGGCTTTATCCTGCTGGTTGCCTTCGACAAGGATCTGCTGGCCAAGAAGACTGGCGCAGGTGTTACCAGTCTGGGCGTGCCGATGGGCGTGGGCGTCATCGTCCTCACCATCGTCCTGACCTGGATCTACGTCCGTCGCGCCAATACCGAGTTCGATGCGACCAACGAAGCCATCATCAAGGAGGCGCAGAAGTAATATGTCTATCAAGCACATTCTCTCCGCCGTTGCCGCACTGGCTGTTGCCGGTGGCGCCTTCGCTGCCGGTGCCGATCTCGGCGAAACGCAAAAGCAGGCGACCAACTGGACGGCGATCGTCATGTTCGCCCTGTTCGTTCTGTTCACCCTGTACATCACCAAGGTTGCTGCAGCCAAGACCAAGTCGGCTGCTGACTTCTATACCGGTGGTGGTGGTATCACCGGCTTCCAGAACGGCCTGGCCATCGCGGGCGACTACATGTCCGCCGCGTCCTTCCTGGGTATTTCCGGCCTGGTGTTCGCCAACGGCTTCGACGGCCTGATCTTCTCGATCGGCTGGCTGGTCGGCTGGCCGGTCATCACCTTCCTGATGGCCGAGCGCCTGCGCAACCTGGGCAAGTTCACGTTCGCCGACGTGGCTTCCTACCGTTTCGCCCAGACCCCGGTTCGCGTCTTCGCCGCTTCCGCTTCGCTGGTCATCGTCGCCTTCTACATGATTGCGCAGATGGTCGGTGCCGGTCAGCTGATCAAGGTGCTCTTCGGTCTGGAATACATGTACGCCGAAATCCTCGTCGGCATCATCATGCTGATGTACGTGCTGTTCGGCGGCATGACCGCAACGACCTGGGTGCAGATCATCAAGGCCTGCATGCTGCT
>CAZDRS010000421.1:0-2365 GCA_964507585.1 uncultured Dechloromonas sp. | reverse complement strand
GACTTTTAATCCGTTGGTCGCGAGTTCGAATCTCGCCCGACCCACCAGTATCAAAGGATTCTGGGGCGTTAGCTCAGTTGGTAGAGCAGCGGACTCTTAATCCGTAGGTCCACAGTTCGAATCTGTGACGCCCCACCAGAATTCAAAGCACTGGCCTCGGCTTTTGCCGGGGCTTTTTGCTTCAGTAGCACCGATTCGTTTTACGAATCACACCACGGACGCGGGGTGGAGCAGTTGGCAGCTCGTCGGGCTCATAACCCGAAGGTCGCAGGTTCAAGTCCTGCCTCCGCAACCACAGCATTACGGCAAAAAGGCCAGTCGATCGACTGGCCTTTTTTCTTTTGCGTTGCCGTTCAGCTTATTTGCGGCCGAATTTCTCGGCCAGGGCGTTCAGTTTTTCCTGACGACGCTCTTCGGCCTTGGCTTCGGCAGCGGCTGCCTTGCGCTGCTCGGCTTGCTTCTTGAAGCGTTCGCGTAATTGTTCGGCCGCATGCTGGCGATTTTCGTCGGTGACTTCACCGGCCGGCGTGCCGTCGAGGTTCAGGCGTACCGTTCCCTTTTCCATTTCCTTCAGGTAGCGCGTCGAGATGGTGTGGCTGCGCATGGCCAGACGCAGGGATTTCTTGCTGACATCGGGCAATTGGGCGAATACCTGCTTGTCGATACCAATGGCGAGCGGGCTGAAATTGCGGAAAACGTCGAAGCGGGTCTGCAAATCCTTGAGCAGGGCACGCGGATCGACGGCTTTCTCGGGAGTGGTTTCTGTAGTCATGTTGAAACGGGATCAGTGCGAGGCGCGAAGGTTAGCACGAAGGCCGAGGTTTTCGGCCCCCAAACCCGCATTCAGACGCCATTTTTACGGAACCAGGCCAGCATGCGCTGCCAGCCGTCTTCGGCTTCTTCCTTGCGATAACTGGGTCGGTAATCGGCATGGAAGGCGTGCGGTGCATTGTCGTAGACATGGATTTCCGACGCCTTGGCTGCTGCACTGCCTTGTCGCAGTGCCTTTTCCATGGCTTCGACGGTTTCCAGCGGGATGCCGGTATCCAGGCCGCCGTACAAGCCCAGCACAGGCGCCTTCAATTCGCCGACCAGATCAGTCGGATGGCGGGGCGTGATCGTAGTGGCCGCACCAACCAAACGACCATACCACGCCACCCCGGCCTTGATGCCCGGATTGTGGGCGCAGTACAGCCACGTGATACGACCGCCCCAGCAGAAGCCGGTAACCGCCAGGCGACCGGTGTCGGCACCCTTGCTGGCAGCCCAGGCAACGCAGGCATCGAGATCGCTTATTACCTGCGTATCGGGGGTCTTGTTGGTGATCTTGTCGAGAATTTCGGGAATGCTGGCGATCTGGCGCGGGTCACCCTGCCGGGCGAACAGATCCGGAGCGATGGCGCAATAGCCGAGTTTGGCCAGGCGCCGGCAAATGTCGCGGATATATTCATGGGCACCGAAGATTTCCGATACCACCAGTACCACCGGCGGCTTGCTCGCCCCACTGGGGAGTGCGCGATAGGCAACCAACTCGCCATCCTTGACCGGCACCCGGATTTCGCCGGCGACGAGACCTGCATCGTCGGTCTTGATGGCGGTTTGCGCCATGACCGGCTGGGTGGCAATAGCAAAGCCGGCCCCCAGGCTGGTCGCCAGAAAACTGCGGCGATCGAAGGTTTGCGGCGGTAGCAGGCTGTCGAACTCGGGTTCTGTTTTTGTCATCCTTGTCTCCTCGGAGGGGGGGTTACATCAACACGATGTCATACTGCTCGGGCGAATAGCTGGGTTCGGACTGCAGGGAAACCGGCTTGCCGATGAAGTCGGAAAGCATGGCCAAGGCCTGCGACTCCTCGTCGAGGAACAGGTCGACAACAGCCGGGCCAGCCAGGATGCGGTATTCGCGGGCATTGAACTGGCGCGCCTCGCGCAGCAGTTCGCGCAGGATTTCGTAGGCTACCGTGCGCGCCGTTTTGACCTCGCCGCGCCCCTGGCAGGTCGGGCAGCACTGGCACAGCACATGGGCCAGCGACTCGCGCGTCCGCTTGCGGGTCATCTCGACCAGGCCGAGCGCGGTAAAGCCATTCACTGTCAGCCGGGTGTGATCGCGGGCCAGCGCCTTGTTGAATTCGTCGAGCACGGCTTTTTTGTGCTCCTCGTTTTCCATGTCGATGAAGTCGACAATGATGATGCCGCCGAGGTTCCGCAGGCGCAGCTGGCGGGCAATGGTGACCGCCGCTTCGAGATTGGTCTTGAAGATGGTGTCGTCGAAATTGCGCACGCCGACGAAGCCACCGGTATTGACGTCGATGGTGGTCATCGCCTCGGTCTGGTCGATGATCAGGTAACCACCGGATTTCAGATCGAC
>CAZDRS010000420.1:0-2366 GCA_964507585.1 uncultured Dechloromonas sp. | reverse complement strand
GGCTTGTCCATCATCTCCAGCCCGGCCGGGATGATGCCGGCGGCGATGATGGCGGCCACCGCATCGCCGGCCTTGGCGACGTCGGCAAAGGAGGCCATCACCACCTGCGCCAGTTCCGGCTTGGGCACCAGCTTGACGGTAACCTCGGTGACCACGCCGAGCATGCCTTCGGAACCGATCAGCAGCGCCAGCAGGTCATAGCCTGGCGCATCCGGCGCCTCGGAACCGATCTCGAAGACCTCGCCCTCGATGCTGACGACACGGATGCGCAGCACGTTATGCACGGTCAGCCCGTATTTCAGGCAATGCACGCCGCCCGAGTTTTCCGCCACGTTGCCGCCCAACGTGCAGGCGATCTGCGACGACGGGTCGGGCGCGTAGTAAAGGCCATGCGGCGCAGCCGCTTCCGACACCGCCAGGTTGCGTACGCCGGGCTGGACGACGGCAAGACGGGCCAGCGGATCGATGCGCAGGATGCGATTGAAGCGGGCCAGCGACAGCACGACACCTTGCGCATGCGGCATCGCCCCGCCCGACAGGCCGGTGCCGGCACCGCGGGCAACGACCGGCACGCCCTGCTGATGGCAGGCACGCAGCACGTCGATGACCTGCCCCTCGTTTTCCGGCAGGCAGACGGCGAGTGGCAACTCGCGATAGGCAGTGAGGCCATCGCACTCGTAGGGGCGCAGGTCTTCCTCATCGGCCAGCAGGCAGTGCGGTGGCAGGTGGAGCTTCAGGCGCCGAACCAGGCCGTCCTTGTCCACCGCGAATTCTTTGGCATTGTGTGTCGTCATGGCAGCGAAATCACCTGATCAGGATGGCGCGAAAATCATTGACGTTGGTGCGTGTCGGCCCGGTTACCAGCAGGTCGCCGAGCTGCGAAAAACAATACCACGCATTGTTGCCGGCCAGGCAGGCACGCACATCGACACCGGCAGCCTGGGCGCGGGCCGGGTATCGGGCGCAACAAAGGCACCAGGCGTTCATTTCGGCATCCATCCCAGCCCCGCCTCGGTCGTCGTCAGCGGCTTGTATTCGCAGCCGACCCAGCCGGCGTAACCCATCTTCTCCAGTACCGAGAACAGGAAGGGATAGTTGATCTCGCCAGTTCCCGGCTCATGGCGACCTGGGTTGTCGGCGATTTGCACGTGGCCGATCTGGGCGATGTTTTCCTCGATGGTTCGCGCCAGATCGCCCTGCATGATCTGCGCGTGGTAGAGATCGAGCTGCAGCTTGACGTTGCTGCGGTCGATGGTTTCTATCAGGCGCAGCGCCTTGTCGATGTTATCCAGCCAGTAGCCCGGCATGTCGATACGGCTGTTGATCGGCTCGATCATCACCGTCGCCCCCACCGTGGCAAAGCGGTCGGCGGCAAAACGCAGGTTGGCGACGTAGTTGGCCTCCAGCGCTTCCTCGGTGATTCCCCACGGACGCAGCCCGGCCATGCAATGCACCCGTTCGCAGTCGAGCAGCATGGCGTAGTTCAGCGCCTGCTCGACACCCTCGGCAAACTCGCCATGCCGGTCGGGCAAGCAGGCCAGGCCGCGCTCCCCCGCCGCCCAATCGCCCGGCGGCAGGTTGAACAGCACCTGCTCGACATCCGCCGCTTTCAGCCATTCGGCCACATCGTGCGCCGGCCAGTCGTACGGAAAGAGATATTCGACCCCCCGAAAGCCGGCCGCAGCGGCTAGCCGGAAGCGCTCGCGGAAGGCATGGTCGGTAAACAGAAAACTGAGATTGGCAGCGAACTTTGGCATGGGCGCGACAGTCTGTTAAGCGGCCTGTCAGTATAATCTTGGCTATTCAAGGAGAACCATCGTGAGCGACCAAGAGAACGCCGCCAATACCGGACGCAAAGGCAACCGCCTGTCCAAGATCGTCACCCGCACCGGCGACGCCGGCACCACCGGCCTCGGCGACGGCAGCCGGACAACCAAGGACAGCCTGCGCATCGATGCCATCGGCGAAGTCGACGAACTGAATTCCAGCCTCGGCCTGCTCCTCTGCGAAGAGCTGCCGGCCCACGTCCGCACCGCGCTGCTCGACATCCAGCACGACCTGTTCGACCTCGGCGGCGAACTGTGCCTCCCCGGCATGGCCGTCATGCAGGACACCCAGGTTGCCCGCCTCGAAGAACTGGCCGAGGAATTCAACCGCGACCTGCCGATGCTCAAGGAATTCATCCTGCCCGGCGGCACCCGCCCGGCAGCTGTCGCCCACCTCTGCCGCACCGTCTGCCGCCGCGCCGAGCGCTCGATGGTGCGCCTGAACAGCGCCGAGCCGCTGTCCGACCCGGCCCGCCGCTACATCAACCGCCTGTCCGACCTGCTCTTCATCCTCGGCCGCCTGCTCAACCGCGCCGGCGG
>CAZDRS010000419.1:0-2373 GCA_964507585.1 uncultured Dechloromonas sp. | reverse complement strand
GGTATATACATTAAACAAAGATCAAAAGTTAAAGATGGTTCCCTTGTTATTCAAGGTTACTTAATACCATTTGATAAGGCAGTTTAGTATGAATCGGTTTTTGATTTTATTGGTATTGTTTTTTACAGTAGGGTGTACTGAGGCAGGGACAACAGTTACTGATGAAACACCCACAACATCTGTTCCAGTTAAAGATCAGATGACCAAAGCTGAATATTTGGCAATTGCTACAGGTAACACTTGTGCCACTTCTAAGTTTGGAAATCGTGGAGTACCAAAACAAGGTTTCATGAAAGGTATCGCTTTAACATACGCCAAGACCGTATGTAATCCAACAGGAGACACATATAAGATTGCTTCACAAGCACTCGGAAATTCTAATGTTGATGCGCTTACTCTTTATGGACTAACACCAAAGACTGAACTTGAACGGTTGAATTTAACATTCTCTTTAGCTATCGGTTCAGGTGGACGAGAGTCTAGTTGGAAGTGGTACTGTGGTAGAGATGCTTCAGCTACTAACACAACTGCCTCAACTGCTGAAGCTGGGTTATACCAGACCAGTTTCAATTCACGCTATAACCGTGATGGTGCAACGATCAATGCTGCTCGTGACAAATTGTATAAGTTCTTTAAAACGGACAAATCAAGATGCTTTGCGACTGAATACAAGTCTGGCTTAGTTGGAGATGCGACTAACCTTAAGAACTGGGGAACTGGTGAAGGTGTAGTGTTTCAAGAACTGTCTAAACAATGTACAGGGTTTGCGACTGAGTATCACTTGATGATGATTCGTGAACGATTAACACATTATGGTCCGATTAGAAGTAAAGATGCTGAAATTAAACCAGTGTGTACAGATATGTTTGAAAAGTTAAATAAAGCTATCAAAGATAATCCAAATCTTTGTTCTCAAATCTAAAATAAGAAGGGGGATTTTATTCCCCCGACTTTTAAAACTTTTTACCGTTATCTTTTAATCTGTTTTCAATTTTATGATCTGCACGATTAGCATTGTACGCACGCTTCTCAGCGATAGCACCGTCTAAATCCAAGTTAAATTTACCAGCAATGTCACAAATTCTGATTATTACATCAGCTAGTTCAACTTCAAACATTGTTCTGTGTGGAAGTTTATCATCTTGTAAACCTTTACGATACCCTTCCATTGCTTCACTCACTTCAGAGTGAACCAAACATAAAAGCTCACCCACGTTACGATCTTTTGGTTTTCCAGTTTTTAAATCCGTCCACCATCCAGCTTGAACATTGTTCTCGTGGACATCTTTAGATAGTTGATTCAAATTGCTCATTCTTAACCGCCTCACCCTCACTTAAGGGTTCTGAAAATTTATTCTGTCCTAAGCTTCGACTAATATCTGCCATCTTGAAAAGTAACTTGGCAGATGAATCAAAGTCAGATTCTTCAGTAAAAGTCCCCTGCTCAATTAGGACTTGTCGTAAACTGTTGAGCAGATTGATGGTAGCTTGGTTCGACATTACTTGATAATCCAACCTTGAGATTTAGCAGCTTGAGGAGAGTTGAAAACTTTGTCTTCACCTTTTCCATCTACCGGAGATAAAACGAAAATGCGTTTAGCTTTTCCTTTGATCTCGTAAGCACCTTTATATTGCTTCTTTGCTTTTTTAAATGTCCACATAGTGTGTCCTTTCTTGCTGCATTGGCAGCGGTTTAATTCATTTGGTTTTTATCAGCGTTACGTTCAGCTACACAATTTTCACAATCACAGCTGGTGTCATCACCAAGTGCATCTCGTGTGGCTTGGATTGATTCGATCAACCCAGCAAACAAAACTTGTCCTTCAACTGGTGATAAACCTTTGCTTCTAACAAAGTCTACAACCTGTGGAGCAACCTTTTTAATTTTTTCGACATCAATGTTTGCTTTAGAGATATCGACTTTAATAATTCTTTCACCGTTACTCATGAATTGGTTCTCTCTTCTTGTAAAGGAGCTGAACCATTACGAGCGATTTGGTCATCACGAATAGCTTTACCGATGTGCATATAACACTCTTCAAGTTTAGTCAGAGCCAAAGCTTTGTAACGACCGTTACTTAACTTTTCAATGTTGGCCTCAAGAATTTCAACGTCAGCTTTGAACGTAGCTTGTAAATTCTGAGCTGGCTCGTCATACCTTACATAATCAAAACGTGAAGGCTTACGTTCTTGAGTCTTAGTTAATTGTTCATCTAGTCCCATGTCCCCTACTTTCTTTTTAGTTCTACAGAGTTCATGTATATATTACCGACTCCCTGCTTGGCTATTTTTAACTCGATGTCGTGTTTATGTTTTTTAATTTTACCAATGATTCTTTTTACTGCGGAGTTCATATCGATGTTCGCATTGGTC
>CAZDRS010000418.1:0-2374 GCA_964507585.1 uncultured Dechloromonas sp. | reverse complement strand
ATATCCAGCTCGACCAACTGCTCAAGGCAACCGGCCTGTGCGAATCCGGCGGGGCGGCACACGCGGCTATCGCCGAGGGGCGGGTGAAGGTGGATGGCGCGGTCGATACGCGCAAGCGGGCCAAGTTGCGGCCGGGGCAGGCGGTAGTGTTTGGCGGCGAGACGGTGGAATTGGTGGCGGAGTAAGCTGTCCTTACTCCAGCCAGCGTACCGGCGAGGCGAGTTCGGGGCGTTTGCCGGAGCGGCCGGCGTAGTGGCTGGCGATGGTGGCTATATCGGCGGCCGGATCGCCGCTCAGCGTGACATAGGCGAGGATGCCGGCTTCGCGTCGGGTGTAATCGACGCAGCCGAGGGCAACCGCTACGTCGGCTGCCAGTGCGATGCGGTAGAAGCCGGTTTTCCAGCCCTCGGTACGGCGGCGGGTGCCTTCCGGGGCCATGATGAGTTGGTGGTGCGCCTTGTGTGCGAAGCGTTCGACCATCTGCTCGACGAAGCCGGTACGCTGGCGGCGATTGACCGGTATGCCGCCAAGTCGCCTGAGCAGCCCGCCGATAGGCCAGAAAAACAGGCTGTCCTTGGCGGCCCAGTTGGCGCGCAGGTTGAGCCCGAGCCCGGTGAGCAGGGCGTAGAAGCCATCCCAGTTGGAGGTGTGGGGGTAGGCAATGATCAGCATGCGAGCCGGCCGCTGGGCGGGTTCGATCAGGCGCCAGCCGAGGGCCTTGAGGATCAGGCGGGCCAGGGTTTGCAGCATGGCCGTGTTCAGCGGGGGGCTTTGCCGAGAATGTCGGCAGCCGCCTCGTGCTGCTGGGCGTCGGTTTTGTCGGAGGAGGCGTTGCCGAAGTAGGCCTGCCATTCATCTTCGCTCATGGCCGTTTCCTCGACCGCGGGAATCCGCCGTTCGGTGGTGCGTCGGCGCTCCTTCCAGCCGCCGGGCGGGCCAAAATCGTCGTCACGGCGATCGGAAACTGCGCGTTCCTTGTAGTCCTTGCTCATGGCTGGAGATCCCCTGTTCTTCGTATTTTGTCGCCGGCCCTATTCTACTTTCGATATAGGCTCCGGCGGGGCTGGTCAGCACATCTTGACCACGATGTCGTGCAGCGTATTGGCGCAGTTGGCCATGCGGTCGGCGGCGTTGGAGAGGTGGCGGTAGATTTCGCGGCGTTTGAACATGTGGATGTAGTCGTCGCCGACGAAGAGTTCGGCAATGGCGCGCCGGTAGTTCTTCTCGACGCGGCGCTCGGCCTTGCGGGCGGTGTCGGCATTTTCGGCGGCCTCGGCGGGGGTGGTGGCCAGGCGCGCATAGCCTTGGAGCAGCGCGTCCGTGCCGAGCTTGATGTGCATGGCCATTTCCAGGCAGTGTTTGTCGGGCTTCAGGCCAAGAACGTCCATCTCGCTGACCGTGGTCTTGCAGTAATTGACGATTTCGTCGAGGTCGACGATGGCGCGGTAGAGGTCTTCGCGGTCGATGGGGGTCGAGAAGGCCTCGTTCAGGGCATGGAGGTTGCGAATCTTGACGCGGTCGGCTTCGTGCTCGTCCTGGCGGATGCCCTGGCCGACGGCCGGGTCGCCGGTTTCCATGAATTCGACCAGGCGGCCGGTGGTTTGAGCGACGTGCTCGCATTGCTCGGTGAGCAGGGCGAAGAAGTTGGGTGTCTTGGGAAAGATGCGATCGAGCAGGCGGTGGAAGATCGAGGGCGGGGCGTCGGTGGGGCGTTCGTCGCTCATGGCTTGCCTCCGAGAAAAAGATTGACCAGGGCGTAGGCCTGGATGGCGACCAGGGCGGCGCCGGGGATGGTGATGATCCAGGTCGTTGCGATGTCCTTGGCCTTGGCCCAGCGCACGGCGCGCGGCCGTTCCGAGGCGCCGATGCCCATGATCGAGGTGGCGACGACGTGGGTGGTGGAAACCGGGGCGCCGCCGAGCGAGGCGGCCATGATCACGCCGGCCGAGGTGAGCTGCGAACCGAGGGCATGGATGGGGCGAACGCGGTAGATGGCGAAGCCGAGGGTGCGGACGATACGCCAGCCGCCGGAGAGAATGCCGAGGGTGATGGCCGAGGCGCAGGCGAGAATGACCCAGAACGGCACTTCGAAACTCGGGATGAAGCCGCCGAGGAGCAGAACGAGGGTGAGGATGCCCATGCTCTTTTGCGCGTCGTTGGCGCCGTGCGAAAAGGCGAGGCCGGCTGCGGTGACGAACTGCAATCCTCGCAGCCGGGCGTTGGCGGCCGGGTTGGCGGCCATCAGCAAGCCGTTGAGCAGGCGATGGATGAGGAAGCCGACCCAGAACCCGATCAGCGGTGACAGCACCAGCGCTGCGAGCACCTTGACGATGCCGGTCAGGTGCCCTTCGGCCAGTTCGGCAAAACCCCAGAC
>CAZDRS010000417.1:0-2397 GCA_964507585.1 uncultured Dechloromonas sp. | reverse complement strand
TGCATCAATATATTCATGAATGCCTTTCTTTTTCAACTCACTTATTAAAAATCTGCCCGTAGCGCTACCAACTCCATAATCTTCTCTTCTAAATATAATAATTTTTTTCATACACATTTAATTTCATTAAAAACCATACTTAATAGTATAAGTTATATTATAAAGTTTAACATTTTATCTTAATTAACTATATGCCTATTCTATATAGTTTTCTCTTATGAATTCTTCGACACAATCAACAATAGACTTCTCCGGAACATACCTAATAGTCGCTAGTAATCCATACGGCGCTAAGCCCACTTGAGAATGGACATCAATGCCACTATTGGCTGAGATTGTGCTTCTTGCATTAGGTGAGGTATCTTGCAAAAATTTTGCCATAAGCCCCTGCTCTAGATAAACCAATGCCTGACTATTAATCCCATGCTTAGATATTAATCTCTGTACTCTGTTTTCAGCATTTGCTAATTGTGCAAGGGTTGGTTCTTGATATCCTGCCTCCAATGCCGCTTGTTCTGCAAATGCCTTGATTGCCTTTATTTCGCTTCCTGCGCTCAACCACACTTCCAGTGCCCTATAATAAGTAAGACTTGAAAGGATAGACCTACCTGTAAGCGCTTCACTAACTATCCCTTCAATTGACTTACCAACGCCTTCGCGTATTAGTGTTGAGCCTCTGGATGTTATCTGATTCAACCTTAAACCATTTGAATTCAATGATGAAATACCATCAAAAGCATGCTCTACTTCGTGTGCTACAACTAAAAATATTCCTGAGGGTGATTGTTGAAAACCTTTTCTGTGAATATTTTCAGGAATCTTTATCCAGCCCCGTTCATAACTTAAATTTCGAAATGGACCAATCACCACTCCGACCTTGGGAGATTCAGAACTAGAGTCAATTGGCCACTGGCCACTATTATAGACTCACTATATAATCCATTGCTACGTAAAATGTGCACAGCAAGATTATAAGCATCTTTTGAGGTTAATGTAAGACTATCCAAATGAGATACTTCTTCAGACGTGAACCTGCCATTAGCTGGCTCAAAATTAATTATCGATTTTGACACCTTTACAGACTTTGCAAATTCTTGAAGATCAGACGATACCGGTGTATTTTCTGGAGTATAGACAACGCCATTTCTCCACCTATCCATAGTCCAAGCGAACCTATCAGAAATATCGTTATTCAATTCTTCCGAAAGTTGATCCGATAGCTTATATAAATAATCTAGCCCTTCTAAGCCCCCTAAAAGCTCTTTCTTTTTATCACAATCAGTCATCAGTTGAACAGCATCAAAAATATCAACATAATCTGGGTATAACCGACCAAGTAAACTAGCTGTTTTTTTGAGATAAATATCAAGCACTAAAGAAGTGGCTTCTTTGCAATTTTCACCCATATCAACACTTGCAAGCTGCATTCTGCAGTCTCTTATCTGATGTCTTACTGCGGAAATAGATTTTATTGAATCAAATACGGCCTGTGGATTAGAGTTTATGGCAAAATGATTTAGTTCAAAGTCATCATCTAGCTGGTCTGACGCAATAGCATTTGCCACATAATTATGCGACTCTATTGATAAACGTCTTAGAGCTAACTCCAGGTCATTATTATCATCGATCAATGTCATCAGCATAGATAGAGTTTCTTTTGCATTCTGAGGATTGGGTACAAAATTACTAGCAAACTCTTCACACAACTTCCCTAAACTATCTTCACCCTCTGGAGTAGAAAAATAATTAACAACAAAATCTATTGAACTAGATTTTATCAAATACCAATCTGGATTACGCTCGTTAATACTTTTCTCAATGTCCAAAATATAGTTAAGCTCTTCTTTTGTAAGCAACTTATCAATTCTATTAATGGTTTCAGAAAGTTCAGCAATATCCATACTCAAGTCTGCACTAGCTCTTGGGCCGTATGGCCCTAGACTACGTTCACTTGTTGGCATTTAGTACCCTTATGTAGACTAGGCCTATTACGGATACTAGTATAAATATTATTAAGATTAGCATGGTTATGAAGCCTTTTTGTTTATTCATAACTGAAAAATCTACGCTATCTTTTATATTTTTATTCATTAGTGATTGTTACTCTGATAAATATTATATAGGAATTTTTGATATTTTGCATATTAGGTTATTGCGATAAAATAAAGCTAGGCAAAAAAGCCACGTTTTGGGGGTTCTGATCTAAATTGCTCAAGTAGTTCACGTTGTTTTTTGCTAAGTTTAGTTGGGGTTTGAACATCTAGTGTAACAATATGTGGCCCACGGGTTTCACTTTTGATATGTGGTACGCCATGGCCGGATAGCTTGAAATCTGTGCCGTTTTGAGTACCTTCTGGTATTTTCATAGTTACTGGGCCATCGACAGTATCAACAGTC
>CAZDRS010000416.1:0-2401 GCA_964507585.1 uncultured Dechloromonas sp. | reverse complement strand
TGTGGATCATCCTTTTCCCTCTCGTTTATGTGATGCGCTGATCATGGACATGCTGAAGAATCCCGCCCATCGGGCCTGGCTGGTGTTGATGGTGGCCACCGTGATCACCTGGTACCTCGGCGAGGTCGGCGCTGCCGGCACCGCGGCCATCGTGGCCATGCTGGCCATCGCTTTCGTCAAGGGCCGCCTGGTCATCCTCGACTTCATGGAATTGCGCGAAGCGCCCCGGATGTGGCGCATTCTGCTCGAAGGCTGGCTTATACTGGTTTCCAGCCTGATTCTGCTTGCTTACTGGATTTCTCTTAAATGACCGACCTGCCCTTTTACGAACCCTCTGGTAACGAAATTTCGCTGTTCGAACACGCTTTCAACCAGCGCCTGCCGCTGTTGATCAAGGGCCCGACCGGCTGCGGCAAGACGCGCTTCGTCGCCCACATGGCCGCTCGCCTGAAACTGCCGCTTTACACTGTAGCCTGCCACGACGACCTGACCGCCGCCGACCTGGTCGGCCGCCACCTGATTTCGGACAAGGGCACTTACTGGTGCGACGGCCCGCTGACCCGCGCCGTGCGCGAAGGCGGCATCTGCTACCTGGACGAGGTGGTCGAGGCCCGCAAGGACACCACCGTCGTGCTGCACCCGCTGGCCGACGACCGCCGCATCCTGCCCATCGACCGTACCGGCGAAACGCTGGAGGCACCGGCCAATTTCATGCTCGTCGTGTCGTACAACCCCGGCTACCAGAACCTGCTCAAGGGCCTGAAGCCATCGACCCGCCAGCGTTTCGTGTCGATGAGCTTCGACTTCCCGAGCACCGAACGCGAAGTCTCCATCCTGATCGGCGAAACCGGCTGCGATGCCGACCTCGCCAAGCGCCTGGTGGGCATCGCCAAAGCCTTCCGCGCCCTCAAGGATCGCGACCTGGAAGAAGTTGCCTCGACCCGCCTGCTGGTCTACGCGGCAACCCTGATCAAATCCGGCTTCGATGTTTCCGCTGCCTGCCGCGCCGCGCTGGTCGAGACGCTGACCGACGACCCGGAAACCATCGACGCCCTGATGGAAATCGTCAATGCCACTTTCGGACGCTGATACCGGCTTCGACGAGAAGATTCCCGGCCAGAACCTGGCCGTGATGGCCGAGGCGCTGTTTCTCGGCAACCTGCTCGTCGCACCAGGCGTTTGCTTTGCCGTCCTTTTCTGGCTCTGGCTGCGCAATAAGGACGATGCGCCGCCGCTGGCCCGCCAGCATCTCAAGCAGACCACCTACGTCAGCTTGTGGGGCGGCATTCTGATCATCGTTCTCAGTGCCGCTTTCATCGCCCTTGGCGGTTTGCAGTGGGAATGGACATGGGTGATCGTCATCATGTACTTCACCTGTATTCACTCCACGCTGGTCATGTTTGGCGCCTATGCGCTATCCAAGGCACTGGCTGGCCAGACCTGGCGCTATCCGCTGATCGGCCCGGCCATCGACCGTACCCCGGCATGAAAAAGCCAGCCCTGCAACGCGCCCGGCTGCTGGCGCAAATGGGCTTCTTCGCCCTGTTCACGGTCACGCCGATCTTTGACTTGTTCCGCTACGACCTGACGGAACGGCATGCCTACTTCCTCACCATGCCCTGGCATCTCGGCATCGACGAACTGATCGCCGGTACCGGCGATGCGAAGACAGCAGCCATCAACATCATCCTGTTCCTCTTCCTGCCGGTGCTCGGCACACTGGGCCTGATCATCGGCGTCGCCTGGAAATGGGGGCGCCTTTACTGCGGCTGGCTGTGCCCGCATTTCTCCGTGGTCGAAACCATCAATCGGCTGATGCTGTTTGCCACCGGCAAGCATTCTGTCTGGGACAAGAAGCAGACGCCGCCCTGGGAGCCGGACGGCACACCGATGCCACGCGACTGGCGCTACTGGTTTGCCGTCGTCCCGGCTGCCATCGGCTTCGCCTTCGCCTGGGCCATGGTCGGCCTGACCTATCTGATGCCGCCGTTCCAGGTTTATAGCGGCCTGCTCAATTTCACCCTGTTGCGTGGCGAGGTCATCTTCCTTTGCGCAGCCACCACCGTGCTGACCCTCGAATTCCTTTTCGCCCGCCACCTGTTCTGCCGTTTCGGCTGTGCCATTGGCATCTTCCAGAGCTTCGCCTGGATGGTGAACAAAAAAGCGATGGTGGTCGGGTTTGATCGGAAACGCCTGAGCGATTGCGCAAACTGCATGAAAGGTTGCGGTACGGCAGGCAATACCACGCTAGCCCGCCAGAACCTGCATGCCGTCAAGGATGCCGCGGCCGCTCCCCCCTCGGGCAGTGCCTGCGACGCCGTCTGCCCGATGCGTCTGAAGCCGCGTAACGTCAAGCGCTGGATGTTCGCCTGCACGCAATGCGGCCAGTGCATTTCTGCCT
>CAZDRS010000415.1:0-2420 GCA_964507585.1 uncultured Dechloromonas sp. | reverse complement strand
CGGGTCATCGAAACCGCCCGTGCCATGCCGATTCCGGCCGACCAGGAAATCCTGCACATCCTGACCCAGGAATTCATCATCGACGACCAGGACGGCATCCGCGAGCCCATCGGCATGAGCGGCTTCCGCCTCGAAGTGAAGGTGCACATCGTCACCGGCGCCGTCTCAGCCGCCCAGAACATCGTCAAGTGCGTGCGCCGCTGCGGCCTGGAGGTGAAGGATCTGGTGCTCCAGCCCCTGGCCTCCAGCTTCGCTGTGCTCTCCGAGGACGTGAAGGATCTGGGCGTGTGCCTGGTGGATATCGGCGGCGGCACGACCGACATCGCCGTGTGGACGCAGGGCGCCATTCGCCATACCTCGGTGATCCCCATCGCCGGCGACCAGATCACCAACGACATCGCCATGGCGCTGCGCACGCCGACCCGCGAGGCCGAGGACATCAAGTGCAAGTACGGTTGTGCCCTGTCGCAACTGGCCGACATCAACGAAAACATCGATGTGGCGGGCGTGGACGACCGCCCGAGCCGCAGCCTGAGCCGCCGCGCGCTGGCCGACGTGATCCAGCCGCGCGTCGAGGAGTTGTACGAACTGATCCAGAACGAGCTGCGTCGCGCCGGCTTCGAGGAAGTGTTGTCTTCCGGCATCGTGCTGACCGGCGGCGCCAGCGTCATGCCCGGCATGGTCGAGCTGGGCGAGGAAATCTTCCACATGCCGGTTCGCCTCGGCAACCCGAAATACCACGGCAGCCTGGCCGACGTCGTGCAGAACCCGCGTTTCTCGACGTCCTTCGGTCTGCTGCTCGAAGCGCAGGCCCAGCGCAAGCGCGGCCAGAAGATTCAGGAAAAGCAGGGCATCAAGGATGTCTTTTCCAGCATGAAGGATTGGTTCGCCAAGAACTTTTAATTTGAATTTGAACAGTTTTTTCAGAGGAGGTAGTCATGTTTGAGATCATCGAGAAAGACGAAGAAAGCGGTACGATCATCAAGGTGTTCGGCGTCGGCGGTGCTGGCGGCAACGCTATCGAGCACATGATCAACGAAGGCGTGAACGGCGTTGAGTTCATCGCCGCCAACACCGATGCGCAGGCCCTGAGCCGCAACGCCGCGTCGAGCAAGCTGTCGCTCGGCAAGACCGGCCTCGGTGCCGGCGCCAAGCCGGAAAAGGGCCAGGAAGCTGCCCAGGCGCACCGCGACGAAATTCGCGCTACCCTGGAAGGTGCCCACATGGCCTTCATCACCGCCGGCATGGGTGGTGGCACGGGCACCGGCGCTGCGCCGGTAGTCGCCGAAATCGCCCGCGAAATGGGCATCCTGACCGTTGGTGTGGTCACCAAGCCGTTCAGCTTCGAAGGCGGCAAGCGCATGAAGGCAGCCGAAGCCGGTATCGCCGAATTCTCCAAGCATGTCGATTCGCTGATCGTCATCCTCAACGACAAGCTGATGGAAGTCATGGGCGACGATGCCGATGTCGACGATTGCTTCAAGGCAGCCGATGACGTGCTGAAGAATGCCGTCGGCGGTATCGCCGAAATCATTACCTACCCGGGCCTGGTGAACGTCGACTTCGAAGACGTGCGTACCGTGATGGGTGAAATGGGCCGCGCCATGATGGGTTCCGCCGCCGCTGCCGGCGTCGACCGCGCCCGCATTGCCGCCGAGCAGGCCGTTGCCTCGCCGCTGCTGGAAGGCGTCAATCTGTCCGGTGCCAAGGGCGTGCTGGTCAATATCACCGCCGCCAAGGGCAACCTGAAGATGAAGGAAGTCAACGAAGTGATGAACACCGTCAAGGCCTTCGCCGCCGAAGACGCGCACATCATCTTCGGTGCCGTGTACGACGAACTGATGGGCGATGCCCTGCGCGTCACCGTGGTCGCCACCGGCCTCGGCCAGGTTGCCGCCGCCGTGCGCAGCAAGCCGGAAGTGTTCACCCAGCCGGTGCTGGTTCAGGCCCAGGCCACCGGTACGCATGATGCCGTCGCCTTCGGTGCCGGCCCGGCCATTGACTACAACCAGATTGCCGACGTACCGGCCGTCGTGCGCAAGCGCAACGTCACCGTCGAAGCCCTGGCCAACAGCGGCGTCGATCGCTACGACATCCCGGCCTTCCTGAGAAAGCAGGCCGACTAAAGCGTAACAAAACCTTTCTCTGAAAAAGGGTGGTGACGGCTTGTGTTACAATCCGTCACCTTCCCCAATCATTCAAGTACTTAGCATGCTCAAGCAACGCACGCTCAAGACGGTTATTCGCGCCTCAGGTGTCGGCCTGCATGGCGGCGTCAAGGTCAATCTGACCCTGCGCCCGGCAGCCCCGGATACCGGCATCGTCTTTCGTCGCGTCGATTTGCCAGAGCCCAAGGACATTCCCGCCAAGGCCGTGCTGATTGGCGATACCCGCATGTGCTCCTGTCTCGAAGTGGACGG
>CAZDRS010000414.1:0-2429 GCA_964507585.1 uncultured Dechloromonas sp. | reverse complement strand
AATCCAAGAATTAGGCCAAGGTTTTTTTGATGGTAAATTTATAAAAAGTCTTACCAAACGTTGTGCCATCCTGACAATAACACTATCAGTCGAATACACTTGTCTAGGTATTGTATTAAAGTCTATATCCCCTCTAAATATAGGGGTAGTTTGACATTTTGGCGCACAGTGTATATATGCAACGCCGTTCACAAAGCTACAATGCCATGCTATATCCTGACTCTCCATTTCCTCTCTAATTCTCGATAGGCCATCTATTACATCAACTCCAGGACGTTCATAATCAATTAGATTAAACAGGCCAAGTTGCTGCCCGATATCTTCCTGACCCTCTATAATATCGCTATTTAATGCAAAAAAGTCAGTTCTTGTTATTCTAAACATTCTAGGATTTTTAACTTCCTGTTCTATTTTATAAACACTATGAATATACTCAACAGATCCAACAACATAAGGATCTTCATCTATTCCTGATCTACCAGTGATATTATGTTGTTCATCATATAGACCAACACATTTACCACTACTTAAGCTTATACAAGCCCAGTATTGTTTATCTAAATCTGGCCTAGAAGATTGAGATTTAAAATCAAATTTTTCGCCCATTTTTTTACCTGATATATTCTATCATATATTAGATATTTTGCAATAGTAGATTTATTAAGTATATCTGGTCTGTGTAGGTTAAATACAAAAATATGTTAGGATAAAAATATGATGGCACATAAGCAACCAATAGCCGTATTTGACATAGATGGAACTCTTTTTAGGTGGCAGTTGTTTCATGAACTGGTTTTTGAATTAAGTAAGCGGGGTGTTCTAGACAAAAAGTCTAGCCAACAAATAGAGCAACAATTTTTAAGATGGCGTGCACTTAAGGCTAGCTGGCAAGACTATGAAAGCCAGGTGGTAGATGCCCTGTATGCAAATATCGAAAACATCAGCCCACAACAGCTTGACAACGCTGCCCAGGCAGTATTAGCCAGATCAGGCCACAAGGTCTACAACTACACTTCAAATCTAGTAAAAAAATTAAAACAACAGGGCTATTTTTTACTTGCTATTACTGGATCACAGCAGGCAGTTGCCGAACCTTTTGCAATACGGCATGGTTTTGATCATTGTGTGGGAGTTATATATACTGAAAACCCTCAAACTGGTAAATACACCAAAAATCACGAACAAAATACTATTGGCCATAAAGCCGAACTACTTACTGACTTTATTGCCAAAAATTATTTAACTTTAAAGGGTAGCTATGCGGTAGGTGATAGCAAAAGCGACGCCGAAATGCTTGCTATGGTCGAAAATCCTATAGCTTTCAACCCTGATGAAGAATTATTGAAAATTGCTACAAGCAAAAACTGGCCAGTCGTTATTGAACGAAAAAATATTGCCTATACTCTTGATTTTGCCAATAAATATCAATATCAGGTATTTTAATATGCAAAACAGCTGGCTTAAACAAAACTATAATAACCCACTGTTCCCAGATATCGTTTGGAACAAACCCGAACAACGCTCAATGTCAGGCAAACTACTGATAATAGGCGGTAATCAACATGACATAAACACACCCAGTAGCGCATATAACTATGCTTTGGTGGCTGGGGTTGGCGAATGCCGGGTAATTATGCCAGATGCAACTCGCAAACTGTTTGGTAAAACACCGCCCGAAAATATAGAATTTGTAGCCAGTACACCTAGTGGTAGTTTTAGTCGACAGTCGTACGATGATATTTTGCAATATTATCACTGGGCAGATGCTACGTTGTTTGCGGGTGGTATTGGTCGCAACAGTGAAACAGCAATATTGCTCGAAGAACTTAGCAGGCTAAAGGGTCCCCAAACATATACTCGTGACAGTGCAGATCAGTTTATATCCAACCCTGCAGCCATAGTAAACAGGCCACAAACCATACTAGTTGCCACCATTGCCCAATTGCAGGCTATTGGGCGGGCTTTACAGCTAACCACGGCAGTGACATTTGGCATGTCAGTTGTGACGCTTGCAAGCCACTTAGAAACCCTAACCAGCGAATATCCTGCATGTTTTGTAGTATTACATCAAAAATCAATAATAGTCGCTATGGGTGAGCAGGTGAGCATAACCAAACTATCAGACATACCTACCACCTGGCGCCTGATAACTGCCACCTATGCTACTATCTGGCAAATGCAACAACCCGCCAACCCATTCAAAACCATTACCACCGCCATAACCCAAATAAAATACTAATCATCTATGTACCTAGATTCTCAATTTGGCCAGCAACATATTCATTCACTGCGCCAGCCTCCCGTGCGAGCTGCACTGCAGCTAGTTGGTCTGTCGCCATCTAAAAAATCGGTCAATTGCGACCGATTTTTTTAGATGGTACCGCGAGCCGGACTTGAACCGGCACGAGCTTGCGCTCACAAGATTTTGA
>CAZDRS010000413.1:0-2431 GCA_964507585.1 uncultured Dechloromonas sp. | reverse complement strand
AATCGTGAGTTCCACGAAAACGTAAGACGTGCTGGTGGAAAATACGAAGAAATTATTTATTCTATTTTAAACTCGTTAGAAACTAACCCAAATAAAAAAGCAGTCAACCCTACCAAGATGGTTGAGTATGTTAAAGGTCTTCAAGATAGAGGACGTTTAATGCCAGACTTTGACCCTTCTCATTTTGGTGAAGTTAAAACTAATGTTAAAGATATGGACTTAAGAACTGTTGAAGGGTTTGTCCAAATTTTAAATAATGTTATATCTGATGCTGAACGTGTAGTAACACTTAGAGATGCTAGTGATCTTCGTAAAAGAGCAATGAACTATGACCAAGTTAAAAAACTTGTCATAGCTGAAAATACCACAATGACTCCTAAAATGATTGAAGATGCTAAAGTTAGAGACGCTCAAACTGAAAATGCCAAGACCGCTATGGACTTCCTTCGTAAGGGTGGAAACTGGTGGAAAAAGCATATGACTGTAATGGGTGTGTATGCTGACAAAACTGGTAAAACATTTAACGATTATTTCTGGCGACCACTTCAAGACGGTGAGCGTGTTGTAACAATGAGAAATGATTACTACAACAGAATGTTGGATGACTTGGTTACTAAGTCAGGCGTTAAAGATTTCAACAAAATGAATCAACAAGAAGTTATCGTTGAAGATTTAAAAGCTATGACAGATAGAAAAGACGGTAAAGTCAATAAGGCTGACATTTTTCAAATGCTTCTTAACTTTGGTAATGATGGAAACAGAGCTAGTCTTAGAGATAAAACAGGACTTACAGATGAAGCTCTTACTAAAATTTTCGAGACTCATTTAACTAAAGAGCATTTTAAACTAGCTCAAGACATAGGTAATAAGGTTTACGGAGCTTTAAGAAATGAAAGAATTGATATTCTTAAAAAGCAAAACAAATATGTTGCGCCAGATATTGAAGTTGGAAGAGTTAAAATGTTTGGAGAAGATGTAGACGGTTGGTATTACCCAAAAGCTACAGAGTCAAATCTTCAAATGTCAGACGTGACTGCACAAAGATTAAAAGACGTTACAAGTTTGCTTGAAGGTAATCACATTCAAGATTGGAACAGTTCTATCTTCAACCACGAACAAGTTGTAGGAACCAACATCGAGAGAACAAGTGGTGGCAATTTATCACTTAACCACAACACCACCGTTATGACCATTGAGAAAGAATTAAGAAGTCTTCATTTAGCTGAACCAATAGGTAAAGTTATGGATTTGTTAGCAGATAAACAAATCCAAGACATTTATAGAACCAAGTTAGGTAAGACAGTTTTTGAAGATGTTTACATGAGAAACTTCACTGACTTTGTTCGTGGTTACTCTGAGAAAAACATTGATAGATCAGGTATAGTAAAGTTCATGTCTAAAGCTATGGGAAATTATTCGATTTCTAAACTAGCTTTCAATCCTTCATCATACGCTAAACAGTTAGCGTCTGCTCCACTTATGTTAAATAACTTGGCCGCAGATGCACAAAGTGGTTTCAAACTTCATGCTGGTAAATATATGTTTGATGCAGGTGTAATGATGATGGACCCTGAACAAGCTCATATTATTGCGAGTAAACTTGCCGAGATCAGTCCTTCGTTTAATTCTAAATATAAAGACATTGTTACTTTTAGTAATGTTAAAGGTGAATCGTTATCTGCTTTAATAGGTGAAACAATGTCCAACGGTGCGTTCGACCAAGACTATAGAGGTAAGGTAGGAAGATCATATGATATCATCCGTAGTTTTGGTATGGATGCTCTAAACATGGCTTCATTACAACTTAATGCTACTCAGTACGTTGCAGCTTTCAACATGGCAATGGACGGTAAAATTAAAAATGTTAGACAAGGTGACACACATGGAGCAATTGCTTTTGCTGAGGCACAAGTCAATAAGTCTCTTGAAACTGTTACAGGATTAAATCAAGCAGGTTTCCAAAATGATCCGTTAATTAGAAACACGATAGGGATGTTTGCTTCTCAAATAAACGTCATCAGTAACAATGTGTTACTGGGTGCTCAAGAAGTAAAAGAGGGTTGGACTAACAGATCATCTTCTGACATGGCTCAAGGTGTATTTAGAATCATGAGTGGAACAGTAGGTAATGCGTTCTTAGCAGGGTATCTAGGTTATGCTGCTAAATCTGTTACGTCTGCTGCGACTGGTTCTAAAGATCCAAAGGAACCAGAGGCATTAGACCTAGCTATTGACTCAACATTTGGTGGGTTCATCGGACTTAGAGAGTTCGGTAATATGTTTACTAAATCTCAATTAAATGATGTAACCAGATCGACTTCAGGTTTACCAATCATCCAAGCTGGACAAGACGTACAGCAAGGTGGAGCAGCAATATTTAAACTTTTGAGACGTGAAGATTTAACTACAAACGAATCAAAAGTGTTAGGTA
>CAZDRS010000412.1:0-2447 GCA_964507585.1 uncultured Dechloromonas sp. | reverse complement strand
CGGCATCGTGCCGCTGGCTACCGGCCTGATGGGCTGGTGCCCGGCCTACACCCTGCTCGGCATGAACACCTGCCCGATGAAGAAGTAAGCAGACAGCGCAAGCCTTTCCAGGCTTTCATGCAAAAGGCGGCCGGGGCAACCCGAGCCGCCTTTCTTGTCTGTCCCACCCGCTTTTTGTGGATCGAAAGGGACACGGGAGGGTCAAGCCATCATCCCTTGGCAAGGCGCCAGCCGGGATGCTGGAAGTACTGTCCGTAAGCCTTCAGCGCCTGCAGCACCTGCACCGCGCCATCGTGGCGGTCTACTGCCGCCTTGCCCGACATCGCCTCGGCACCGCCCTGCAAGTCGGCGATGATCAGGTGCAGCATGGCATCGGCCCTGGCCTCCAGCTTGCAATTTTCGACGACGAAGGCGATTTGTCGGTCGATGTTTTCCGCCAGCGCCCGATACTGCGCATCGCTGAATTGCTGGCGATGGATAAGCGGCAGCGCCTTGGCCATCGCCTGGTTGATGCCCGACATCGCCTGCCGCAGCGAGGCATCCGTCGCCCATTTCTTGCCGGCATTGAGCTGCAGTTTCTGCGGCATCCCGGCCTCGTGGCCATGATGATGCTCGGGCGCCGCGTGGCCGGCACCGGCCAGGCACAGCCCGAGCGCGACAGCATAAAACGAACGGGTCAATTTCATCGCTTCCTCCTTGGGTGGCATCGTCCAGCCCGGCATATCCCGGGCCGCTGACGAATCCCGAGCAATTTACCCAAGCGATCTTAAAGGGTGCTTAAGGAAGGCTCGCGTGCGCACAGTTCTGGCAGCACCGAGCCCCGGCTCAACTCAGAAAGTTGGCAATCCGCACGTAATCTTCGACCGGAATATCCTCGGCGCGCCGGGTCGGGTCGATGCCGAGCGCCGCGAAGCCTGCATCGTCCAGCGTTCCCTTGAGGGTATTGCGCAGCATCTTGCGGCGTTGCGCAAAGGCCTTCAGAACAACCTGGGCCAGCTTTTCCGGCGACTTGGCGTTGAGTTCGCTGGCCGGCTTGGGAATCAGGCGCACGACGGCCGAGTCGACCTTGGGGGCCGGGTCGAAGCTTTCCGGCGGCACGTCGATCAGCCATTCCATCCAGAAGCGATATTGCAGCATGACGCTGAGACGGCCGAAATCGGCATCGCCCGGCTCGGCGACCATGCGCTCGACGACCTCTTTCTGCAGCATGAAGTGCATGTCGTAGACCTGCTCGGCATAGTCGGCGAGATGGAAAAGCAGCGGTGTCGAAATGTTGTAGGGCAGGTTGCCGACCAGGTGCAGCTTGTTGCCGATGCTCGCAAAGTCGAAGGCCAGCGCATCGCCCTCGTGGATGGTCAGGCGTTCCGGGCTATGCTGCTTCTTGAGGCGGGCGATCAGGTCGCGGTCGATTTCGACGACATGCAAGTGATCGACGCGCTGCAGCAGGGGCTCGGTAATCGCCCCCAGGCCGGGGCCGATTTCGACCACCGTGTCGCCGCGCTGCGGATTGATGGCCGAGATGATGGCGGAAATGATGCCGCTATCGACCAGGAAGTTCTGGCCGAAGCGTTTGCGGGCAACGTGGCCTTTCATGTCGGTTGTCTCCTGAGTGCCATGCGTGCCGCTTCGTTGACTGCCTCGAACAGGCTGCCCGGATCGGCCTTGCCGGTTCCGGCCAGTTCCAGTGCGGTACCGTGGTCGACCGAAGTCCGGATGATGGGCAGGCCCAGCGTGACATTGATGCCGTGGCCAAAAGTGGCGTACTTGAGCGCCGTCAGGCCCTGATCGTGGAACATGGCGAGCACGGCGTCGCCACCGGCCAGGACGGGCGGCGTGAACATGGTATCGGCCGGATGCGGGCCGGAGAGCTGCATCCCTTCCGCACGCAGCTTGTCGAGCACGGGCGTGATGACCTCGATTTCCTCCATGCCCAGATAGCCGCCCTCGCCGGCATGCGGGTTGAGGCCGGCGACCAGGATACGCGGCGCAGCAATGCCGTACTTGCTGCGCAGGTCGGCGTGCAGGATACGCAGGGTTTGCTTCAGGACTTCCGGCGTAATCGCCGCCGGCACGTCCTTGAGCGGCAAGTGAGTGGTCGCCAGCGCGACACGGAGCGGGCCACGCGGCGTGTCGCCAGCCAGCATCATCACGACCAGCGGGGTGGCCGTCTTTTCGGCCAGGTATTCGGTATGGCCGGTGAACGGCACGCCAGCCTGGTTGATGACGCCCTTATGCACCGGCGCCGTGGCCATCGCGGCAAATTCGCCGGCAACACAGCCGGCCAAGGCGCGGTCGAGCAGGGCCAGCACATAAGCGCCATTGGCAGCATCCAGGCAACCGGGCACGGATGGCTTGGCCAGCGGCACATGCAGCACATCGAGGGTACCGGCGAGCGGTGCATTTTCCGGCCGGTAATCGCGGAAGACGACCGGCAAAGCGAGCTGGGC
>CAZDRS010000411.1:0-2455 GCA_964507585.1 uncultured Dechloromonas sp. | reverse complement strand
CGCCGTTGACGTGGAAGATCGGCGCATCGACCATCTTGAAGATGTCGGTGCAGTAGTGGCCGGAACGGTAGTCGCGCGGGTCGGAAGTGGTGAAGCCGACCTGGTTGTTAACGACGATGTGCAGAACGCCACCGACGCCGTAGCCACGGGTCTGCGCGAAGTTGAGCATTTCCTGGTTGACGCCCTGGCCGGCAACGGCGGCATCACCGTGCACCAGGATCGGCATGACCTTGGTCTTGCTACCTTCGCCACGACGTACTTGACGGGCGTAGACGGAACCGGCAACCACCGGGTTGACGATTTCAAGGTGCGACGGGTTGAAGGCCAGCGTCAGGTGGCACGGGCCGCCCGGCGTAGCGACATCAGACGAGAAGCCCATGTGGTACTTGACGTCACCGGCCGACAGGTCGCTCTTTTTCTTGCCTTCGAATTCGGCAAACAGCATCGACGGAGCCTTGCCCAGCGTGTTGACCAGGACGTTGAGGCGGCCGCGGTGGGCCATGCCGACCACGACTTCGTCGACACCCAGCTTGCCGCCGGTACGGATGGCTTCGTCCATGGCAACGATCAGCGATTCGCCGCCTTCCAGCGAGAAGCGCTTCTGGCCAACGTACTTGGTGTGCAGGTAGCGCTCAAGGGTTTCGGCCGCGGTCAGGCGCTCGAGGATGCGCTTTTTCTGATCGGCATTGTAGGTCGGGCGCGAACGGATGCTTTCGAGGCGCTCTTGCAGCCAGCGCTTCTCGTTGTAGTCCGTCATGTACATGTACTCGACGCCGACGGTGCCGCAATACGTCTGCTTCAGGGTTTCGAGGATGTCGCCGAGCTTGGCGCTCTCCGGCAGGCCCTTCAGGGAGCCGACGCTGAAGGTCTGGTTGAGGTCGGCGTCAGTGAAGCCGTAGAAGGACGGCTCCAGTTCGTCGATCTTCGGACGGGCCAGGCGCTTCAAGGGGTCGAGATCCGCCCAGCGCGTGCCCAACGAACGGTAGGCCGTCACCAGTTGGCCTACGGCGGATTGCTTCTTGTGCTCGGACGAAGCCGATGCCGGTGCGCTCGGACGGAAACCGCCCTCTTTGGCCAGTTCGGCAAAGGCAGCAATGACCGGAGCGTGAGCGACATCGCGCGCCACATACCCCGGCATTTGGGCCAGGCGGTCGAAATAATCGCGCCACTCGGCGGAAACCGAGGTCGGATCGTTCAGATAGTTCTCATACTGCTCTTCGACAAACGGTGCGTTACCACCGAAGAACATCGTGCTGTCGAACAGTTGGTTCATCGTAGTCATAGGCATCCCCTCTAGGGTATTTTTTTCGTTCGTAGCTACTTTTTTGCGGTGCTACAAATCTCCGCAGGTAAAAAAAGGGCGGCCATGCGGCCGCCCGATTTTTTCTTTAGCCGCGTTGGGCGAGCGGTACAACGTCGCGCTTGGCTGCGCCGATGTACAACTGACGCGGACGACCGATCTTGTATTCCGGATCGGTGATCATTTCTTCCCACTGCGTCATCCAGCCGACCGTACGAGCCAGCGCGAAGATACAGGTGAACATTTCGGTCGGAATACCGATGGCCTTCTGCACGATGCCAGAGTAGAAGTCGACGTTCGGGTAGAGCTTCTTCTCGACGAAGTACTGGTCTTCCAGAGCGATCTTTTCCAGTTCCATGGCCAGCTTGAACAGACGATCGTTCTGCAGCCCCAGTTCGGACAGCACATCGCCACAGACCTTGCGCATCAGCTTGGCGCGCGGATCGAAGTTCTTGTAGACGCGGTGACCGAAGCCCATCAGCTTGAAGGAGTCGTTCTTGTCCTTGGCGCGCTTGATGTATTCACCAACGCGGGAAACGTCGCCGATTTCTTCCAGCATCTGCAGGCAGGCTTCGTTCGCGCCACCGTGTGCCGGGCCCCACAGACAGGCGATACCGGCAGCGATACAGGCGAACGGGTTGGCACCCGACGAACCGGCCAGACGGACGGTCGAGGTCGAGGCATTCTGCTCGTGATCGGCGTGCAGCGTGAAGATGGTATCCAGCGCGTTAACCAGAACCGGGTTCGGCTTGTACTTCTCGCACGGATTGCCGAACATCATGCGCATGAAGTTGGCCGTGTAGTCCAGCTCGTTGTCCGGATACATGAACGGTGCGCCGGTGTTGTACTTGTAGGCCATCGCAACAATGGTCGGCATCTTGGCGACCAGTCGATTGAAGCTGACGTTGCGATGCTCGGCATCCGAGAAATCCATGGCGTCGTGGTAGAAGGCGGAGAGTGCGCCAACCACACCGGTCATTACAGCCATCGGGTGGGCATCACGGCGGAAACCCGAATAGAACTTGGTCAGTTGCTCGTGCACCATCGTGTGATTCTTGATGGTGTTCTCGAAATCGCTTTTCTGCTGGGCATTCGGCAACTCGCCGTTCTTCAGCAGATAGGTAACTTCCAGGAAGTTGCAGTTTTCAGCCAGTT
>CAZDRS010000410.1:0-2455 GCA_964507585.1 uncultured Dechloromonas sp. | reverse complement strand
CCAAGAGCCAGACCAACGAGAACCCGGTCTATTACATCCAGTACGCCCACGCCCGTGTTTGCTCGGTGATCAACCAGTGGGCCGGCGATCTGTCGGCGCTGGCTGAATCCGATCTGGCCCTGTTGAGCAACCCGCGCGAACTGGCCATCGCCAACCAGCTGGCCCAGTTCCGCGAAGTGATCGAAACGGCGGCGCGCGATCTGGCCCCGCACATGATCGCCTTCTACCTGAAGGATCTGGCCGGTGAATTCCACGGCTGGTACAACGCCGAGCGCATGCTGGTCGATGACGAAAAACTGCGCGATGCCCGCGTGGCGCTGGCCGCTGCCGTGCGCCAGACCATCCGCAACGGCATGGCCATCCTTGGCGTCAGCTGTCCGGAATCCATGTAAGGAAGCCCCATGAGTCGCGACATGAAACCCCGCAAGAGCCAGCCGGCGAAGAAGAAATCCGGTGGCGGCACGCTGATCGGCATGTTCATCGGCCTCGTCCTTGGTGTCGGTATTGCGGCCGGGGTGGTGTGGTATTTGAACAAGTCGCCGTTGCCCTTCGTGGACAAGGCGCCGCCCCGCGCCGAAACGAATGGCAAGAACGGCCACCCCGACCCGGCGGCCCAA
Organism: uncultured Dechloromonas sp.; assembly: GCA_964507585.1. GTDB lineage: Bacteria > Pseudomonadota > Gammaproteobacteria > Burkholderiales > Rhodocyclaceae > Azonexus. The sequence continues at coordinate 1,838 of CAZDRS010000410.1, read as the reverse complement.
CCCGGCCAGCCGCTCGCCCTGCCTGGCAAGCCGGGCGATCCGGTGCCGGAGAAGCGCTTCCAGTTCTACGACATCCTGCCCGGCAAGGCCGATGCGGTGCCGGACAAGGCGCCGAAGTCCGATGCCAAGCCGGCCGAGACGAAGAAGGACGAGAAAAAGGACGACAAGAAGGAAGAGGTCAAGGAGTCGAAGACGCCGCTCTTCCTGCAGGCCGGCTCGTTCAGTACCGCGCAGGATGCTGACAACCAAAAGGCCAAACTGGCGTTTATGGGAGTGGAGGCCGTTGTCCAGCAGGTGATGATCCAGGACAAGACCTTCTACCGCGTTCGTGTCGGCCCTTACACGAAGATCGATGAATTGAACAAAGTGCGTGCCGAGCTTGCCAAATCCGGCATCGAAGCCCAGCTTGCCAAATAGGAGTCGTCAATGAAGTTTGACCGTCGTAGTTTCGTCGCCGCCGCTTTCGTTCTCGGTGCGGCCGTCGCCATGCCGTCCTTCGCGCAGAACGCGCCCTACACCCCGATCACCCCGGCCCAGCCGACCGAGGATGCGAGCAAGATCGAAGTGCTCGAATTCTTCAGCTACGGCTGCCCGCACTGTGCCGATTTCAATCCCTTGCTGGTTTCCTGGATTGCCAAGCAACAGGGCGATGTCGTGGTCAAGAAGGTGCCGATCACCTTCGGCCGTGCCGCCTGGGCGAACATTGCCAAGCTGTACTACACCCTGGAAATTACCGGCGATGCGCATCGCCTGGAAAAGGACATCTTCAACGCCATCCATGTCGAACGCCAGAACCTGTTCGAGGAAAAGGCGCTGACCGAATGGGTGGTCAAGAAAGGCGTCGACGCCAAGAAATTCAGCGAAACCTTCAACTCGTTCGGCGTGATGAGCAAGGTCAAGCGCGGCGACCAGATGGCCCAGGCCTACAAGATCACCGGCGTGCCGGCACTGGCCATTGAAGGCAAGTACCTGGTCGGCGGGCGCGACTTCAACGACACCCTGGCCATCGCCGATGGCCTGATCGGCAAGGTGCGCAGCGAGAAGGCGGGCAAGGCCGGCAAGAAATAATTGACGCTCAAGGTCTTCATCACGGGCGCCTCGTCGGGTATCGGCGAGGCGCTTGCCGTTTACTACGCTGCGCAGGGCGCGACGCTGGGCCTGGTCGCCCGGCGGGCCGATTTTCTGCACGGCCTGAACGCCCGTCTGGGCGGCGGCCATGCCTGCTATCCGCTCGATGTGACCGACGCCCCGGCGCTGCACGATGCGGCAACCGATTTCATGCAGCGCTTCGGCGCACCGCATATCATCATCGCCAATGCCGGTGTGTCGGCCGGTACGTTGACCGAGTGCGAGGAAGACCTGGTCGTTTTCAAGCGGGTGATGGACACCAACGTCTATGGCATGGCGACAACCTTTGCCCCCTTCATTCCAGCCATGAAGGCGGCTGGCGGCGAGCGGCGGCTGGTCGGCATTGCTTCCGTGGCCGGTATTCGCGGTTTGCCGGGGGCGGAGGCCTATTCGGCCTCGAAGGCGGCGGCCATCGCCTACCTGGAGAGTCTGCGCCTGGAAATGCGCCCCTACGGCATCCAGGTGGTGACCATTGCGCCGGGCTACATCGAAACGCCGATGACGGCGATCAATCCGTACCAGATGCCCTTTCTGCTGCCAGTGGACAAGGCCGCAGTTCGTTTTGCCCGGGCTATCGCGAGCGGCACCACCTATACCGTGATTCCCTGGCAGATGGGCGTTGTCGCCAAGCTGTTGCGGCTGCTACCCAACTGGCTGTACGACCGCCTGTTCACCGGTGCGCCGAGGAAGCCGCGCGGCTTGCTAAAATA
>CAZDRS010000409.1:0-2457 GCA_964507585.1 uncultured Dechloromonas sp. | reverse complement strand
CGGCAGGTAGAGCAGGTTGCCCTGCCCCTTGGCATCGACCATCACCTTGCTGGTGCTGGCAAAAATCTGCTGCATGGTGTCGAGATACATGCGCTGGCGAGTCACTTCCGGGGCCTTGGCATATTCGGCCACCACCTGTCTGAAGCGCGATGCATCGCCTTCGGCAGTCGAGATCACACGCTGCTTGTAGCCATCGGCCTCCTGCAGCAAACGAGCAGCAGTACCCTTGGCCTTGGGAATCACGTCATTGGCGTAAGCCTGACCTTCGTTCTTCTGGCGCTCCCGATCCTGACCAGCCTTGACCGCATCGTCGAAGGCCGCCTGCACCTGCTCGGGAGGCTGGGCGTTCTGCATGGTGACCTTGGAAATCAGGATGCCGCTTTCGTAACGATCCAGGATGTCCTGCATCAGTTTGGCCGCCTGGGTGGCGATCTGCTCACGGCCCTCGTAGAGCACGTAGTCCATCTTGCTCTTGCCGACGATCTCGCGCACCGCCGTTTCCGCCGCGCCCATCACCGCCTCGTCCGTGGAGCGGTTGTTGAACAGATATTCAACCGGATCCTTCAGCACATACTGAACGGCGAACTGGATATTCACGATGTTCTCGTCATCGGTGAGCATCAGCGCTTCCTTGAGCACCTTGTTGCGCTCACTGCCGCGATAACCGATTTCGATGGTACGCACCCCGGTCAGGTTAACCAGTTCGTGCGACTGGATCGGATAGGGCAGACGCCAGCGCAAACCGGGATCGGTCGCCTCCTTGAAACTGCCGAACTGCAGCACGATGCCGCGTTGCGAGGCATCGACGATATAGAAACCAGAGGCCAGCCAGACGATGGCGACCAGGCCCAGCAACAGACTGATGCCGCCACCGAGGAATTTTGGATTGAAATCGATCTGCGGCATGCGCGGGCCTTCGCCACCACCATTGCCGCCACCGCCCCCCCGCTTGTTACCGAACATGCCGTTTAGCTTGCGGTTGAAATCGCGCCACAGATCTTCCAGATCCGGAGGCCCATCGTTGGGGCGACGCGGCCCATTGCCGCCCGGCTTTTTATCGCCGTCATCGCCACCACGATTTCCCCACTGCGGGTCATTGAGCGACATGAAAATACCTAAGGTAGGAATCATGGATATTGGGGGTTGATTAAATGTAGTCGTTTTGAGCTTCGCGTTCAGCCTCGTCCAAGGCCTTTTGACGGGCCACAGCCTTGGCTCGGGCATATTCGGCCAGTGATTCGCGCAACAGGTCGAGCCCCTCACCGGAACGCGCACTGACACGAACGCGCGCGATATTACCATACTCGTCCCGCTCGACTCCCGGACTGGCCTCGGTCAGGTCGATCTTGTTCCAGACGACGACCTGCTGCACCTGATCGGCGCCGATCTCGGCGAGAACCCTGTTCACCTCGACCATCTGCTCGTCACGCGCATGGCTGGCGCTATCGACGACATGAAGCAGCACATCGGCATCGGTCGCCGCCTCCAGGGTGGCATGGAAGGCATCGACCAGCGAGTGCGGCAGGTCGCGAATGAAACCGACGGTATCGGAAATCACGATATTGCCCGCCCCCGCGATCCATAGCTTGCGCGAAGTGGTGTCGAGCGTGGCGAATAACTGGTTGGCGGCATAGACCCCGGCGTGGGTCAGTGCATTGAACAGTGTCGACTTGCCGGCGTTGGTGTAACCAACCAGAGAGACGCTGAGCACATCGCCCCGCATCCGCGCCTTGCGCTGCACACCGCGCTGGCGAGTCAGCTTCTGCAGGCGATCCTTGAGCAGCTTGACGCGATTGCCAAGCAAGCGGCGGTCGGTTTCCAACTGCTTTTCGCCCGGGCCACGCATGCCGATACCGCCGCGCTGCCGCTCCAGGTGTGTCCAACCGCGTACCAGGCGGGTGGATAAATGCTCCAACTGGGCCAGTTCAACCTGCAACTTGCCTTCAGCGCTCGATGCCCGCAGGGCGAAGATGTCGAGAATCAGGCTGGTACGGTCGATGACCCGGCACTTCAGGATGCGTTCGAGATTACGCTGCTGCGCCGGCGACAGATCGTGGTTGAAGATAACCAGATCGGCCTCGCCGGCCGCCACCATGGCGGCAATTTCATCGACCTTGCCTTTGCCGGCATAGGTCTTGGGATCAGGACTCTGCCGCCGGCCGCGCACTTCGGCTGCGACAACGCCACCGGCCGACTCGGCCAGCAGGCGGACTTCTTCCAGTTGATCCTCGATATCGGCCTGGCCGAAGTCGAGTTGAACGATCACCGCACGTTCACCGGCGGCGGGTCGTTCAATCATGGTGATATTCGGGAGAGAGAAGCGCGAGCCCGCCAGAACGGCGGGCTGCCAGACAAGGGCTGATTATTCGGCCGCCTGTTCCTGCTGGAGGTTCACCGGACGGGCCGGAACCACCGTGGAGATGGCGTGCTTGTACACCATCTGGGTAACCGTGTTCT
>CAZDRS010000408.1:0-2463 GCA_964507585.1 uncultured Dechloromonas sp. | reverse complement strand
ACGTTCATGTTGACCGGGTCGAGGATGATCACGGCGTCGTCGGCCATGCGCAGCGATGAAGCGGCGTCGATCCAGTGGCCATTCCAGCCGGCGGCGCGCAACTTGGGGAAGACTTCCTTAGTGTAGTCGCCGCCCTGGCAGGTAATGATGATCTCGCAGGCTTTCAGCGCATCAATATTGGAAGCATCCTGCAGCGGCAGCGAAGCTTCCTTGCCACCAAACGACGGCGCCTTGCCGCCCGCGGCGGAGGTGGAGAAATACACCGGATCGATATGAGCGAAATCGCCCTCTTCGACCATACGCTGCATCAGCACGGAACCAACCATGCCACGCCAACCGACCAGACCAACCTTCTTCATGTCATCACTCTCCAAGCAAACTTGTTTAACGCGCCAAGGCACCAAATGGTTTACGCCAGCGCCGCCAGAACGGCATCGCCCATTTCCTTCGTACCCACCTTGTTGGTGCCACGCTCGTAGATGTCACCAGTACGGAACCCTTGGGCCAGCACCTTCTTGACAGCATTCTCGATACGCAGCGCCTGCTCTTCGAGACCGAAGGTGTAACGCAGCATCATCGCCGCCGACAGGATGGTGGCCAGCGGATTGGCTACGCCCTTGCCGGCGATGTCCGGGGCAGAACCGTGCGACGGCTCGTAGAGCCCCTTGTTCTTGTCGTCCAGCGAAGCCGACGGCAGCATGCCGATCGAGCCGGTCAGCATCGAGGCTTCATCGGACAGGATGTCGCCGAACATGTTGCCGGTGACCATTACGTCGAACTGCTTGGGAGCCTTGACCAGTTGCATCGCAGCGTTGTCGACCAGCATGTGGCTGAGTTCGACATCCGGGTAATCCTTGCTCACTTCGATCATCACGTCGCGCCACAGCTGGGTGCATTCGAGCACGTTCATCTTGTCGACCGAGCACAGCTTCTTGTTGCGCTTCTGCGCAGCCTGGAAGGAGACATGGGCGATGCGGCGGATTTCCGACTCGCTGTACACCATGGTGTTGAAACCGACGCGCTCGCCGTTTTCCTCGCGCTCGCCGCGCGGCTGGCCGAAGTAGATGTCGCCGGTCAGTTCGCGCACGATCAGGATGTCCAGCCCGGCCACAACTTCCGGCTTCAGCGTCGAGGCATTGGCCAGTTCCGGGTAGAGGATAGCCGGACGCAGGTTGGCAAACAGGTTCAGATCCTTGCGAATGCCCAGCAGACCGCGCTCCGGGCGCTGTTCGCGCGGCAGGCTATCCCACTGCGGGCCGCCGACAGCGCCAAGCAGGATGGCATCGGCTTCACGCGCCAGCTTGCGGGTCGCCTCTGGATACGGCTCACCGGTGGCATCGACGGCACAGCCGCCGAGCAGGGCCTCTTCCATTTCGAATTTGAGATCGAGCGCCTTCAGAACGCGCACTGCCTCGGCAGTAATCTCGGGGCCGATGCCGTCACCCGGCAAAACGCAAATTTTCATGGTCTCTCCTTATTGGGCGAACAGCCAGGGCTGCTCGATACGGCGCTTGGCCTCGAATTCCTTGATCTTCTCGGCGTGGCGCAAGGTCAGGCCAATATCGTCCCAGCCGTTGAGCAAACATTCCTTGCGGAAGGCATCGATCTGGAACGGAATGGCATGACCGTCGGGGCGCACAACCTTTTGCTCGGCAAGATCGATGACCAGCTTGTAGCCCGGCGTTGCCTCCACCAGATGCACCAGCGCCTCGACCTCGGCAACCGGCAGCACGATCGGCAGGATGCCGTTCTTGAAACAGTTGTTGAAGAAAATATCGGCGAAGGACTCGGCGATGATCGCCTTGAATCCGAAGTCCAGCAGTGCCCATGGCGCATGTTCGCGCGAACTGCCGCAACCAAAATTGGCACGGGTAAGCAGCACCTCGGCGCCCTGGTAACGCGGCTGGTTGAGCACGAAATTGGGATTCTTCGGCCGCTGCGAGCAATCCTGCCCAGGCTGGCCAACATCCATGTAACGCCACTCGTCGAAAGCATTCGGGCCGAAACCGGAACGCTTGATCGACTTCAGGAACTGCTTGGGAATGATGGCATCGGTATCGACGTTGCTACGATCGAGCGGCGCCACCAAGCCTTCCAGACGAACAAACTTATCCATTTACTCCACCACCTTCTGTACGGCCTCGCCACCCTTCTTGATGGCGCCACCGACGACTTCACCTGTCTTGTTCAACGCGCTGCCAACCGCCTCGCCCCCCTTGTGCAGGGCTTCACCGGTTTTCTCGGCACCGATCGCAACATCTTTCTTGACGCCCTGCGCCGTATTGCACGCGGCAAGCAGCACCGACAATAAGAGGGCAATACGCATGTTCTTCATGGTTTACAGGACGTCGCGCACATCGGCAAAACGGCCGGCAATCGCAGCAGCCGCAGCCATCGCCGGGCTAAGCAGATGGGTGCGCCCCCCCGGGCCTTGACGGCCTTCGAAATTGCGGTTCAACGTCG
>CAZDRS010000407.1:0-2473 GCA_964507585.1 uncultured Dechloromonas sp. | reverse complement strand
CCGGCCAGTTGTGCAGGCCGAACACGGCCTCGACCGGGAAGCGCTCGAACAGGCCATCCTCGATCATCACTGCCGCCCCGCCTTCCGATTCCTCGGCCGGCTGGAAGATGAACACCGCGATGCCGTCGAAGTCTGGCTTCTCCGCCAGATAGCGGGCAGCCCCGAGCAGCATGGCGGTATGACCATCGTGGCCGCAGGCGTGCATCTTGCCGTGATGCTTCGAGTGGTGCGGGAATTCGTTCAGTTCGCACAGCGGCAACGCATCCATGTCGGCGCGCAGGCCGATCATCCGTTGCGACTTGCCGGCACGCAGCACGCCGACAACACCGGTCTGGGCAATGCCGCGATGCACCTCCAGGCCGTAACGCACCAACTCTCGCGCCACGATATCGGCGGTGCGGTTTTCGTTGAAGGCCAGCTCGGGATGGGCGTGGATGTCGCGGCGCAGCGCCGTCAATTCAGCCAGGAAAGGCAGATCGAGCAGGGGTAGGGTCGGGGGCATGGTTCTCTCCGTTTTTCAGACTATTATGCCGCGGCTTGCTGGCAACCGCCGCCTTGATTATGCTCCGCTCCATGGAACTCATTCTCATTAGCGGCCTGTCCGGCTCCGGCAAGTCCGTCGCCCTGAACCTGCTCGAAGACTCAGGCTACTACTGCGTCGACAACCTGCCGGTGGTGATGCTCACCGTGCTCGTCCGCATGCTGAAGGAAGAAAACGTCCGCAAGGTTGCCGTCGCCATCGACGCCCGCTCCGGCCACGGCATCGAGTTGCTGGCCTCGAAGATGGAAAGCCTGAAGGACTCGGGCATCAACCTGACCTTCCTGTTCCTGCACTCGACCGAGGAAACGCTGCTCAAGCGCTATTCCGAATCGCGCCGCCGCCACCCCCTGGCCACCACCGACCAAACGCTGGTCGAAGCCATCCGCAGCGAACGCGAGCTGCTGGAACCGGTTTCCGGCCTGGGCCATCGCATCGACACCAGCGGCATGAAGGCCAACGGCCTGCGCGAGTGGGTACGCCAGTTCATCGAAGCCGAGCCGGGCCAGGGCCTGACCCTGATGTTCGAGTCCTTCGGCTTCAAGCATGGCATCCCGCTCGATGCCGACCTCGTCTTCGACGTGCGCTGCCTGCCCAACCCGCACTACGACCCCGACCTGCGCCCGCTGACCGGCAAGGATCAGCCGGTCGTCGCCTTCCTCGAAGCCGAGGAGGAAGTCCGCCGCATGCGCGACGACATCGCCCGCTTCGTCGCCACCTGGCTGCCCTGCTACATCCGCGACAACCGCAACTACCTGACGGTGGCCATCGGCTGCACCGGCGGCCAGCACCGCTCGGTTTATCTCGCCGAATGGTTGGCCGGTGAATTTGCCAGCCGGGCCCGGGTGCTGGTGCGCCACCGCACGCTGGCCGGCAGTTGAAGGACTGGCTGGCCCTGATCCGGCCGGGCGACTGGCTGGTCATGCTCGGCAGTAGCGCGCTGCTCGGCGCCAGCATCCCGGTTTTCTGGCAGGGCGGCATGGCCGACCGCGCCATCATCCGCCAGGAGGGCAAGGTCTTCGCCGAAGTCGATCTCAAAGTCCGCAAGCAATTCGAGGTTGCCGGCCCGCTCGGCACCACGCTGATCGCCGTCGAGCCGGGCCGCGCCCGCGTCATGGCCGATCCCAGCCCGCGCCAGTACTGCGTCAAGCAGGGCTGGCTGATGCGCCCCGGCGAAATCGCCATTTGTGCCCCCAACCGCGTCAGCGTGCAGATTAACGGCCGCACCAAGGTCTATGACTCGATCAGTTACTGAGCACAAGCCAGGCGCAAGCGCCGCCATTGATGGCGAAGCCGGCGAGACAGACAAGGCTTGCGCCAAGGACGCCCCAAAGGCGGAACTAGAAGGCGCCGGGCCTCGGCCCGGGGTGATCCAACTCGCCGTCACCGAGGAAGACCGCCGCGTCGCCTGGCTGGCCACGGCAGCCGTCGGCCTGTCGCTGGTCGATGCGGCAATCCCCTCGCCGCTGCCCGGGGTCAAGCCGGGGCTGGCCAACATCGTCACCTTGGCGGTGCTGGCCCGTTACGGCTGGGGCACGGCAGTGTGGGTCAGCGCCCTGCGCGTGCTGGCCGGCAGCCTGCTGCTCGGCTATTTCCTCGCCCCCGGCTTCTTCCTGTCGCTCACCGGCACCGCGCTCAGCCTGCTCACCCTCGGCGCCGCCCAGCATTTGCCGAAACGCTGGTTCGGCCCGGTCAGCCTGTCCATCCTTGCCGCCTTCGCCCATATCGGCGGCCAGTTGCTGCTCGCCCGTGCCTGGCTGATTCCGCATGATGGCGTTTTCCTGCTCACCCCGGTTTTTGCCGGCGCGGCGCTCGTCTTTGGCACCATCAACGGCCTGATCGCGGCTAAACTGCTGGCTGAAACTCCGCCTTCGGATACTGCCGATGTCTAAAACCGTCTGCCTCGCCCTGACCGGTGCCTCCGGCATGCCTTAC
>CAZDRS010000406.1:0-2476 GCA_964507585.1 uncultured Dechloromonas sp. | reverse complement strand
AAAAAACACTGCATTCGTTTCGCGATACCGTTGCCAACAGACTAGGAAAGGAAAAGGTATGGGGGCCATTTATTGATCGCTGGTTAGGTCATGCGCCACAGACCATGCAAAGCGGTCATTACGCAGAGGATCTGACAACTGCCGAGGCATTGGAGCAAACCAGTGCTGCACTGACCTATTTCTTCCTCGACCTTTCTGGCATACGCTACCAACGAGGCATCTGGGACGAGTGGGTAAAGAGCCAATTGCTCCCCAAGAAGCCACGCCAAAAGCCTCGTGTTTCGCCCAAGGAGGCAAAGGCAGTCATGTCCGCCAGAAAGTTGGGGCGGGCCGATCTGGTTGCACAGACACGGAAAAAGACGCCTAGCGCCACGTCATAAAGCCTCCCCTTGTCCGACCGGAGCCAATACAATGGCAAAAAAATCCGAGCAGACAGGGATATGAACAAGAACGAAGCATTTTCGCGGGTGGTGATTGATGCCATGCTTGCTGCGCAAGGATGGCAAACCACCGACCCGAACGCCGTCCGCTTCGAAGTGGTGATGCCCGACAGCACCCGCGCTGATTATGTGCTGTGCGACCGCAATGGCCGTTCCCTCGCAGTGATCGAAGCCAAGCGCTACTCGGTCAATCCCGCCGATGCTGCGGAACAGGCCAAGGGCTATGCCAAGCATCTGGATGTGCCCTATGTTTTCCTGACCAACGGCGCCGAGGTCCTGTTCTGGGAATGGCAGCGGGAAGCCTACCCGCACCCCGTCAAAACCTTCTTCAAGCAGGATGACCTGGAACGGCGATTCGCCAGCCTGCAATTGCGTCGGGATGTGGTCAATGTGCCCATTGACTTGAAGATTGCCGGCCGGGATTACCAGCAGGCTTGCATCCAGACGGTCTGCAAGGAAATCAAGAACGGTCGGCGCAAACTCCTGATCGAGATGGCGACAGGCACGGGTAAAACCCGCACGGCGGCAGCCCTCATCAAGCGGCTGTTTGAAGCCAACGCGATGACCCGTGTGCTGTTTCTGGTGGATCGGATTCCGCTCGCCAAGCAGACCGAAGATGCGTTCGCTGAGCATCTGCCCGATTACCCCGCCTATGTGTTGCGCGCTGGCCGGCGATTTCAGGACGAGAAACGCATCACCATCACCACGCTGCAAAGCATGGTGAATCTGTATGGCGAATATTCATCGGGCTACTTCGATCTTATCGTTTCCGACGAATGCCACCGTAGCATCTATGGCAAGTGGAGCGGCGTTCTCAAATATTTCGACGGGGTGCAGATTGGTCTGACGGCCACGCCCTGCGTTGCCAATCTGGATGAAGTCGAAGGCGACGAGGAGGACAAGTTGTTTGTCCGCGACACCTTGCGCTTCTTCGAAGTCGATAAGCCCACCTTCTCCTACAAGTTGAAGGATGCGATCCGCGACGGTGTGCTTGCCCCGTATCAGGTCTATCAGGCCAAAACCGTCAAAACCGCAGCCGAAGGAGGTTTCGAAGTCCGTAAATCCGAACTTGACTGGTCGGCGATGGATGCCGAAACCAAGGCCGAATTCGAACTGCTGTTTGCAGATGCCGACCCCATCGTGATTGACCCGTCAGCGTTGGAGCGTCGTTTCACCATTCCTGAGCGCAATCGGGCCATTGTTCGGGAGTTTCGGCAGGTGCTGGAAAACGGCTACACCGACCGCAAGGGCGTGCTGCGCATGCCGCTCATCGGCAAGACCATAGTTTTCGCGGTGAATAAGAAGCATGCGGAAACGCTGGCGCAATTGTTCGATGTCGAGTTTGCCGACAAGAAACCATCCCCTGAAATCCGCTTCGCTGATTACGTCGTGTCCGGCCAAGGGCCGGATGACACGTTGGATGCAATGGCGAAGATTCGCCGCTTCAAGAAAGAACCCTTCCCGCAGATTCTGGTATCAGTGAATATGCTCGACACGGGCTTTGACTGCCCGGAAGTCTGCAATCTCATCTTTGCCCGCTTCACCCGTTCCAGCATCCTCTATCAGCAGATGCGTGGCCGGGGCACGCGCAAGACCAGCAAGAAGCCCATCTTCACGATGTTCGATTTCGTCGGCGTGTGCGACTGGCATGGCGATGAGGATGTGATCGCCGAGGGCGGAATTGTAGTCGCCAAGGAAGCCAAGAAGAAGCAATACGAGCCGAAACGTCTGCTCTCCCTGGACATCGATGACCACATTGACCCCACGACCCGCGAATGGATTTCGGTTGATGAGGACGGCAACATGCTGTTCCCCGAAGCTTCCGAACAGAAGGCCGCCGAACTCGGTACACGTTTCGAGGCATGGTTGCTGGCCCAGAGCGGTCTTAATGCCGAGCAGGAGCGTTGGCTGCGGATTCTCGGCGCCCAAATTCGGGCCAATGCCGACACCTTGGACGAAGTGATGCCTGAGCATTTCGCTTTCTTCCACACCTTTTCGCAAATGGGCGGATTGCGCGAAGCCCAGCGCGTCTTTGG
>CAZDRS010000405.1:0-2483 GCA_964507585.1 uncultured Dechloromonas sp. | reverse complement strand
CGCATGTTGCCGTAGCGCAGCACCTGCACGCCGCCGGCATTGGTCGACAGGTTGCCGCCGATCTGGCAACTGCCTTCGGAGGCCAGTGCCAGCGGAAACAGCCGGTTGGCGGAACTCGCCGCTTCCTGCACGGCAGCCAAGGTGCATCCTGCCTCGACGGTAATCGTATTGTTGCCGGCATCGACCGCCAGGATGCGATTCAGGCGGCCCAGGCTAAGCACTACGGCCTGCCCGCCTGCATCCGGCGTCGCCGCACCGCACAGGCTGGTGTTGCCGCCCTGTGGCACGATGGGTACCCCGGCCGCAACGCAGGCCTTGACCACCGCCGCCACTTCCCCGGTATTTCCCGGCCGCACGACGCAGCGCGCAGCCCCACGGTAGCGACCGCGCCAATCGGTGACGAAAGGCGCAATGTCGGCCGGCTCGCTCAGCACCTGGGCGGTGCCAACGATGCCGGCAAGTTGCGCGATCAGGTCAGACGACCTGGGCGTAGAGGTCATGGTGGTCGGCGTCGATGACCTTGACCTGCAGGAAGTCGCCCGGCTGGGCGTCGAAATGGCCGTCGATATAGACCAGGCCGTCAATTTCCGGCGCATCGGCCTTGGAACGGGCGATGGTGCCTTCCTCATCCACCTCGTCGACCAGCACTTCGATGACGGTGTCGATCTTGGCAGCCAGCTTCTCGGCGGAGATGTCTTCCTGCACCTGCATCAGCCAGCGGCGGCGATCCTCGCGCACGTCTTCCGGCAGGATCAGCCCGAGGTCGTTGGCTGCCGCGCCTTCAACCGGCGAGTAGGCGAAGGCACCGACGCGGTCGAGTTTGGCGTCTTCGAGGAACTGGATCAGCTGGTCGAAATCCTCTTCCGTCTCGCCGGGGAAGCCGGTGATGAAGGTCGAGCGGATGACGATTTCCGGGCAGATCGAGCGCCACTTGGCGATGCGCTCCAGCGTGTTCTCGGCCGATGCCGGGCGCTTCATGGCTTTCAGGATCTTCGGGCTGGCGTGCTGGAACGGCACGTCGAGGTAAGGCAGGATCTTGCCTTCGGCCATCAGCGGGATCACGTCATCGACCGAGGGATACGGATAGACGTAGTGCAGGCGAACCCAGATGCCGAACTGTGCCATGGCCTCGCACAACTCCTTGAGGCGGGTCTTGACCGGCTTGCCGCCCCAGAAACCGGTGCGGTACTTGAGGTCGACGCCGTAGGCCGAGGTGTCCTGCGAGATGACCAGCAGTTCCTTGACGCCAGCGCGGGCCAGGTTTTCAGCTTCGGCCAGCACGTCACCGACCGGGCGCGACACCAGCGGGCCACGCAGTGACGGGATGATGCAGAAGGTGCAGCTGTGGTTGCAGCCTTCGGAAATCTTCAGGTAGGCGAAGTGATCCGGCGTCAGGCGCACGCCCTGCGGCGGCACGAGGTCGGTGTAGGGATCATGCGGCTTGGGCAGGTGCTGGTGCACGTAGCCCATCACCTCGTCGGCGGCATGCGGGCCGGTCACGGCGAGCACGGCCGGATGCGTCGTCTGCACGATGTCGCCCTTAGCACCCAGGCAGCCGGTGACGATGACCTTGCCGTTTTCGTTCAGGGCCTCGCCGATGGCATCGAGCGATTCCTCGACAGCAGCATCGATGAAGCCGCAGGTATTGACGATGACCAGGTCGGCATCGTCGTAGTTGGGCGACAGGTTGTAGCCCTCGGCGCGCAGCTTGGTGAGGATGCGTTCGGTGTCGGAACCGGCCTTCGGGCAGCCCAGGGAAACGATGCCGACGGTCGGCACTTTTTGTTCAATAGTCATGCGAGGAAACCTTGTCCGGCGCGGCCGGCGAGCAAAACGCCTATTTTACCGGCAGAAGGCATCGGGCAGGCGTTCGATGGCCTGCTTCAACGCCGCAAAACAGTCGGGATCGATGGCAGTACCAACGTTTTCGGCCATCATTTCGAGCGTTTTCGGGATCGGAATGGCACCGCGATACGGGCGCTCGGCGGTGATCGCATCGAAGATATCGGCCGTCGTGATGATGCGGGTTTCCAGCGCGATGTCCTCGGCGGTCAGGCCACGCGGGTAGCCCTTGCCGTCCAGCCGCTCGTGGTGCGCCGCCGACACCTTGGCCAGTTCAGCAAAGGCGCCGATGCGGATCAGGATGGCCTCGGTGTAGGCGGCATGGGCCTGCACCGCCGCCCATTCCTCGGCATCGAGCTTGCCGGGTTTGTCGAGCACGCTGTTGCTGACCCCTAGCTTGCCGACGTCGTGCAGCAAGGCGCCGCGCTTCAGCCAACGGCGACGTTCCGGCGACAGGCCCAGCGTTTCGGCGATCAGGTCGGTATAGAGCGCAACGCGGGCACTGTGGCCGCTGGTATAGGGGCTTTTCGAGTCGACCACCTGACCGAAGGCGGCGGCGATGTCGTCGAGATAGTCTTCATCAAGTTCGACGATATGCGCTGCCGGCTCCAAGGCCAGCACGGCAGCCATCAAGTCGGGCG
>CAZDRS010000404.1:0-2488 GCA_964507585.1 uncultured Dechloromonas sp. | reverse complement strand
GAGGCCTGGGAACTACAACCTCCGCTAAAAAACTACTGGATCGACAGTCAGCCAAGTGGGCTTGCTTTGCTTGACCAGCCCAAACCTACGGGAAAGAAGGCTAAAGCCGAGCTGGTGAAAAGGATTCGGGTGCGCACGGCAAGTGCCGGAAGCCAAGTGAAGGCCGCAGTTCTGGAGAAGGACACCGAGGAGTATCCATCCTCGGATGTCGACTCCGAGCAGGAGTAAGTGCCGAGTCGTTAAAGTGAATGCAGTAGTAAAACGATCACCAGCCCGTGGTCTTTGCTGTTGCCCCCTTTGTGGTTTAGTACAATCGCATCTTTGCTGAAGCGGGACACGGGGCATGGCACGAAGAAGAGGGCGGGGCAGGAAAGACGAATCGTTTGTCGAGGTGCTGTTGGCTGCGCCTTGGCATGTCAGTGTTGGTGTCGGCGTTGCCGTGTTCGTCGGTCTCAAGTGGATTCTGCCCGCGATGGCTGGCGGAAACATGTTCCTCAAACCGATCTCGGCAGCTGCATCGAGTGTGGCTTGGTTGTTTGCGGGAGCTTTCTTCCTGATCGGCGCGGTTGTCTTCGCCAAGGAGAAGGCAGCAAAAGGGAAGTTGGCGGCGGTGGAGCCCGCGATTGGCGGAACCTCCCGCGATCGACAAAGACGTAGCGAACCGTCCAGCATGAGGCGAGAAGCGGCCACGCCGCCTTCTGCGGCAGACCGCGATGTACTGAACAAGGTTTGGGAGCGGCGGGAGCCCGCATCGACGTCATCGGCCAAGCCCTCCGAGTGGAGCCTCGACCTGATCCGTGATCTGGAGTGGAAGCGCTTCGAGGACGTCTGCCAGCAGTTCTACGAGAAGAAGGGAATCCGTAGCGAAACGACGGCGCTCGGTCCCGATGGCGGCATCGACATCCGCTTGTACCAGGACGACACCGGCCGGCCTACCTCCATCGTCCAGTGCAAGGCCTGGGGCGAGCGCTTCGTCGGGGTCAAGCCGGTCCGAGAACTGCTTGGTGTGATGACCCACGAGAAGATCGGCAAGGCCTTCTTTATGACCAGCGGTTCCTACTCCGAAGAGGCCAAGGCGGTAGCCCAAGCCAACCGAATTACCCTGATCGACGGCATGATGTTGCTGATGATGATCCAACGCTTACCGGCCGAGGAGCGCGACAGCTTGTTGTCTTTTGCGACGACTGGTGACTACACCACGCCTACCTGTCCGAGCTGTGGCGTGAAGATGAAGGCGGTTCCGGGCAAGGCCGGACGCCCTGACTTCTGGGGGTGCAGGGACTACCCGCGCTGTCGCCAGAAGCTGGGGATGCGTCGGGCGCAGGCAGCCTAGTTAGGCGAGCTTGTAGCTGACCTTGGTGTCAGTGATGATCACCTTACTGCGCTTCTGAAGCTCAGCGATCAGGCCAGTGACTTCCGCATCGGCGTTCGGCTTCTGGTGCTGTTTGAGCAGAGCCTTGATTGTGCTTGCCAGGGTGGAAACCTTGCGTGGCCTAGATGCCCCTCGCTTCTTGAGGTCAGCCAGTACCAAGTCGATCGGCGACGTGTTGCCATTGGTCGGTGCTGGCGCAGCCTTCAGTGCAGCTGTCGCAGGTGCTGGGTTAGGTGGTGTTCCCGCCTGAACCCAGGTGTTGCCTGGGCATTGGAAGTTGCCGCGCTGGTTGAGGACGATCTGCATCTTCTCCTTGATCGACTTCGAGCCCAGCAGGTGGTTGAGTGCCTTGCAGCAGGCCACGCAGTTGCCATCATCGTTGGTGCCACCGTTGGCGCTGGCGAGTAGATGCTCAACGGAGGCCTCGGCCTTGGGCAGTGGCTTACGGCAGAAGAAGCACTGGCCTCCTTGGGCAAACAGCAGGCGATCAAGATGCGTGGTCATGTTGGTCAGCGGCATGGAGCTCAGTTGGGAATACCGTAAGCATAGCATCGCGACATTCAGTTTCTGCCTTCACGACCGGGGGGCTTCCTCAGGAGGCACCGAAACTCGGAAGTAACTGAGTCACCGGGAATGCCCCGGCAAACGGACTCGACCAACGGATTTGGGAGTCAGAAAACAAAAAAGCCAACCCGACTGGTTGGCTTCTTTTCCTTGGCTAGCAAGGCTTCCTGGAATGGTGGGTCGGGCGAGATTCGAACTCGCGACCAACGGATTAAAAGTCCGCTGCTCTACCGACTGAGCTACCGACCCACTCCAAAGGAGCGCGAATTATATAGACCGGCCCGAAGGGCGTCAACGAAAAATCCGGCGTTCTTGCGTCTGGATGGCAAGCGGGAATCAGCCGAGGCGGCGGCAGATTTCCGTGGTCAGCGCCGACTGGTTCATGGCATTTCTTCTTGGAATCACCGCTTTTCCTTGTGCTGCAAGAGGTTTAGTGGATTTCAGACTGCCTATATTGTGTCACCCACAAACTTCCCATCTGCACAACGTATGCTGTGCCAGCATCGAACGAGTGAAAATTTTTTCGTTAGGAAAAGGCCGAATTTTCACCCC
>CAZDRS010000403.1:0-2491 GCA_964507585.1 uncultured Dechloromonas sp. | reverse complement strand
GTGCAGAGCTTCATCAAGCACTTTGGCAAGGAATTCGAGTACCACATCGAAAACAAGACCTGTCTGGTTCCCAAGGATGTGCAGTGGGCAGGCAGCGGCTTCCACAAGATTCCGGCCTGATTGGTCGCGGGTTAGTAACGAAAGAACTGGCTACAAGGTAGCGACATGCTAGAAATCGAAATCGACGGCAAAAAGGCGCAAGTGCCCGACGGCAGCACGGTGATGGATGCCGCGCAGCAGGTTGGTGTTTATATTCCGCATTTTTGTTACCACAAGAAACTTTCGATCGCCGCCAACTGCCGCATGTGTCTGGTGCAGGTGGAAAAGGCGCCGAAACCGTTGCCGGCCTGTGCAACCCCGGTGACCAACGGCATGAAGGTCTTCACGCACTCCGAACTGGCTGTCAAGGCCCAGAAGGGGGTAATGGAATTCCTGCTGATCAACCATCCGCTGGATTGCCCGATTTGCGATCAGGGCGGCGAGTGTCAGCTGCAGGATATGTCCGTCGGCTACGGCCCGATGAAGAGCCGCTACACCGAAGAAAAGCACGTCGTTTTCCATAAGAGTGTCGGCCCGCTGATCTCGATGGAAGAGATGAGTCGCTGCATTCACTGTACCCGTTGCGTCCGCTTTGGCCAGGAAATCGCTGGGATCATGGAACTCGGCATGGCGAATCGCAACATGCACTCCGAGATTATGACCTTCGTCGGTCGCTCGGTGGATTCCGAGCTGTCCGGCAATATGATCGACCTCTGCCCGGTCGGTGCATTGACCTCCAAGCCGTTCCGCTATACCGCCCGTTCCTGGGAACTGCAGCGCCGCAAATCGATTAGCGCGCAGGACTCCGTCGGTGCCAATCTGGTTGTGCAGGTCAAGCACGATAACGTCATGCGTGTGTTGCCGCGTGAAAACGAAGCAGTCAACGAGTGCTGGATTTCCGATAAGGAACGCTTCTCCTATCAGTCCCTGTCCTCCGATGAGCGACTTACCAAGCCGATGGTCAAGCAGGGCGGTGAGTGGAAGGAAGTCGACTGGAACGTTGCGCTTGACTACGTTGCACATGGCCTGAAGGATGTTGCCCGTGAGCATGGCGGAGACTCCGTTGCCGCGCTGGCCGCACAGAATTCGACGGTTGAAGAGTTGTTCCTGCTAGGCAAGCTTATGAAGGGTTTGGGCAGCGGCAACATCGATTTCCGTCCACGCCAGACTGATTTCTCCTCTGACTTCAAGCGTGCCGGTGCTCCCTGGCTCGGTATGCGTCTGGCCGAAATTAAGGATCTGGACGGCGTATTGGTCGTTGGTTCATTCCTGCGCAAGGATCATCCGCTGATCGCTCAGCGTCTGCGTCAAGCCGCCAAGAAGTTCACCAAGGTCAGTCTGCTGACCGTCGCCGGTGACGACCCGCTGATTAACCTGCATGCGCGCATGACGGTGGCTCCGGCTGCGTTGGTTCCGGCTCTGGCCGCAGTCGTCAAGGCTGCCGCTGAGATCAAGGGGGCAGCGATTCCGGCTGGCCTGGAAAGCGTTGTTGTATGCGAGACGAGCAAGAAAATCGCACAAAGCCTGGTTGACGGCGACAAGCGTGCCGTTTTCCTCGGCAACGTGGCGACCCAGGTGGCTGATGCGACCCAGTTGCATCTTCTGGCCCTTGAGTTGGGCAAGCTGACCGGTGCAACCGTTGGCTTCCTTGGCGAAGGCGCTAACACGGTTGGTGGTCATTTGTCCTGGGCATTGCCTTCCGGCGCCAACGCTCGTCAGATGTTTGAGCAGCCCCGTAAAGCCTATGTGATGATGGGTATCGAACCGGAGTTCGATTGCGCTAATCCGCAACTGGCTCTCGGTGCCCTGAAGCAGGCCAGTTTGGTTGTCTTTATGTCGGCCTTCAAGCATTCTCCGGCATTGGAATACGCCGATGTAATGCTGCCGATTTCTCCTTTCACCGAAACCTCGGGCACTTTTGTTAATACCGAAGGTCGTGCCCAAAGCTTTAACGGTGTGGTCAAACCACGCGGCGACGCTCGTCCTGGCTGGAAGCTGCTTCGAGTCTTGGGCAACGTGTTGAATCTGGACGGTTTCGACTACACGTCGAGCGAGCAGGTGCGAGACGAGGTACTGGGTAAGGGCTGTGAATTCGTTACTGGCCTGAGCAACGAACTCAATGGTTTGTCGCTGGCGCCGAACGCTTTGGCAATGACTGGTCTGCAACGTATTGCTGACGTGCCGATCAACTTCGCTGACCCGATGGCACGTCGTGCGCCGGCGCTGCAGCAGACTGCCGATGCAACTGCGCCGACTGCACGTATGTGCGAGCAGACTTTGGCTCAACTTGGGTTGGCCGACAAGGATATGGTTCGCGTCAAGCAAGGTGCAGGCGTGGCCACTCTTGCTGCCAAGCTCGATAACGGCGTACCGGCGGGATGCGTTCGGGTTGCCGCAGCTCATGCGAGTACTGCCATGCTTGCTGACATGTTCGGCTCGATTTCCGTGGAGC
>CAZDRS010000402.1:0-2506 GCA_964507585.1 uncultured Dechloromonas sp. | reverse complement strand
CATCTCAGCATCCAGCAAATGGGCTGGCGGTGCTTCGTAATGAACCTTCTGGCGATGGATCGGGCCTGAGACCACTTGCATGGGTCCCTGGGCATCGTCGCGCCATTGCCCGACACGGATTTTGCTGAGACTGCTGTAGCCGGTCGGGAACATAGCAGCATGCCAGCCAAACAAGCGTTCAGCCGTCAGAGGCGTATGGTGCCGTTGCGTGGCGTCGAGCACCATGTCGACCACGCCATCGACATGCCGGTCGGCCGGAGCCAAGGCACCGATGTCGACACCCAGGCGGCGGGCGATGGACGAACGCACCGAATCGGGGTTGAGCTTCTCACCTTCGATTTCGCTGGTCTTGAGCACATCCTCGGTCAGGACACGCAAGGTCGCCTGATCGCGGACATCCAGCCCCAGGTCGTGCATACGACCGAGCAAATGCCCCTGTGCCATGTGGGCCTGGGCGAGCAAAGGTGCCAGTCGCTTGTGGTCGTAAACCCAGTGCGGCCAGTTGTTTTGTTGCCAGATGTAACGCTTATCTTCGCTTACCATGCGGTGATTGTGGGCGGTTTTCACCGCACCGTCAAGATAATCTCCGCACTTATTGCGTCTTTAAACCGATGAATTCGCCGCATTCAATTGCCTTGACAGTGACAAATCCTCCTGCCGATTGCCATGCAAGACGTTATTCAACGCGAACTCAAATTTTGCATCCTCGAAATAGCGGCATTTCACGCCACCTTCGCCATACCGCAGACCGGGCACGCGGATCGCTATGCAGTCGTTGCGGCAATCAGCCAATGCGTAATACGCTATCAACCGACGATCGAGCGCGACCAGGGCTAGAACATCGAAGTCCTCTGCGCTGTACCGTCGCCGTCCGCCCTTGCCGGCGCGGCGAGTATGAAACACATACAGCGGTGTGCCGCGATTAAGCGAGGCAGGTGTCTTGGGCATTTTGGTGGCCTTCACCTGAACCCGTAGCACCCGATCGCCAATGTCGACAGCAATGTCATACGGCACGCCTTGGGAAGTTGGGTACGCCACCCAGCCATTGAGCAGCAAATCTGCCATCACCAAATACTCACCCGCTCGGCCAATCTCCATTTCGGCGCTGACCCGCAGGTTGTGGTGCCGAACAACAGCACTTTCATCGATCAAGCCGTGGTCCTCGGGCTCAGCCACATCCAAGAAGCTGAGTTGCCTGATCACGCTGGAGCCTCTTGAATCGTCACCTCATCAAAGACGCGCTGGCCGTCTTCAGAGATAGCCTTGCCGCCACTGAATTCCTGCCAACGGCGAACAATGACGTCGCAGTACTTCGGGTCCAACTCCATCATGAAGCAGCGGCGCCCTGATTTTTCGGCGGCGATCAGCGTACTGCCTGAACCGCCAAAGCAATCGAGCACCACATCGCCCGGCCGGCTCGAATTGCGGATTGAACGTTCCATCAACTCGACCGGCTTCATCGTGGGATGAAGATCGTTGCGGGCAGGTTTCTTGATATTCCAGACGTCCCCTTGATCGCGATCGCCACACCAATGCCGACTGCTGCCTTCCGGCCAGCCATACAGGATCGGTTCGTATTGGCGCTGGTAATCCGCTCTCCCCAGGGTGAAGGTGTGTTTCGCCCAAATGATGAACGTCGACCATTTGCCACCAGCGGCCCGAAACGCCGCCTGCAATGTGTCGAGTTCACTTGAGGACATCGCGATGTAGACCGCGCCATCGCAGTGGGGCAACATCAGTGAGAGCGCATCGAAGACGAAGTCATAAAAACCCTCGCCCAAGTTGTCATTCAGGATGGGTCGGTGCTTACCACGCAATTTGTCTTTCGCGCTATTGGCATAGTTGACGTTGTAGGGTAAGTCGCTCCAGATCATCTGAACGCGTTGCCCGGCGAGCAACTGCTCGTAGCTGGGTGCCTGCGTAGCATCACCGCAAACCAGACGGTGATTGCCAAGAATCCACACATCACCCGGTCGGCTGATGGCTGTTTCGCTCAGTTCTGGAATGGCATCCTCATCCGTGTTGCCATCGACCGTGGTCTCTTCGCCCGCCATGATCTCGCCCAGGGCATCGGCGTCAAATCCGGTGATGTCCAGGTTGAAGCCATCTTCCTGCAATGACTGCAGCTCGATGCGCAGCATGGCGTCGTCCCAGCCTGCGTTTTCTGCAATGCGGTTGTCCGCGATGATGAGGGCGCGGCGCTGGGTGGGCGTCAGGTGATCAAGCACGACCACGGGCACAGTGTCCAAGCCCAGCTTTTGCGCGGCGGCCAGGCGTCCATGACCGGCGACGATCACGCCATCGGATCCCGCCAGGATCGGATTGGTGAACCCAAACTCGACGATGGATGCCGCAATCTGCGCCACCTGCTCCTCGGAGTGGGTGCGGGCATTGCGGGCGTAGGGCACCAGTTTGTCGGTGGACCATCGCTCAATAACGGTTGAAAGCCAAGGTTCAGACATGGACCAGCCCCGGTTCGTAGACGGTCTTGCCCTGGTTCAGCTTG
>CAZDRS010000401.1:0-2534 GCA_964507585.1 uncultured Dechloromonas sp. | reverse complement strand
GAAAGCCTGCCGACCGTGATGGTGGTCGACGACTCGCTGACCGTGCGCAAGATCACCAGCCGCCTGCTGATGCGCGAAGGCTATCAGGTCATCCTGGCCAAGGATGGTGTCGATGCGCTCGAACAGTTGATCGAGGTGATGCCGGATGTGATCCTGTCCGACATCGAAATGCCGCGCATGGACGGCTTCGACCTGGTGCGCAACATCCGCGCCGACGAGCGCCTGCGCGGCCTGCCGGTGATTATGATTACCTCGCGGACGGCCGATAAGCACCGTAACTACGCGCTGGAGATCGGGGCCAACCACTATCTTGGCAAGCCCTACGATGAAGTCGAGCTGCTCAACCTGGTGGCCGGTTATACCCAAAACCGACAGCACCACTAGGCAACCTGCCCAAGCAGAATCCCGCTGCGGCGGGATTTTTCGTTGACGCCGGCTACAAGGTTTTTTTGACCACCGCGTAGCGGGCCAGGGTTTCTTCCCGCGCCTGGGCGTGATCGACAATGGGGGCCGGATAGTCGCGGCCGATTACCGTGCCAATGGACTCCTGCTCGATGCGGCCCATCGTCCACGGGGCATGGATGTACTTGGTGGGTACGGCAGCCAGTTCCGGCACGTAACGGCGGATGAACTTGCCGTCCGGGTCGAATTTCTCCGACTGGGTGACCGGGTTGAAGATACGGAAATAGGGTTGGGCATCGCAGCCGCTGGACGAGGCCCACTGCCAGCCCCCGTTGTTGGCCGACAGGTCGAAATCGTTGAGCCGCTCGGCAAAATAGCGCTCGCCGAGGCGCCAGTCGATGCCGAGATCCTTGGTCAGGAAGCTGGCGACGACCATGCGCAGGCGGTTGTGCATCCAGCCGCTGTAATTGAGTTGGCGCATCGCCGCATCGACCAGCGGGTAACCGGTGTGCCCCTGCTGCCAGGCAGCCAGCCAATCGGGGTGCTCGGCCCAGCGGATGGCATCGTATTCCGGCTTGAAGGCGTGGCCGACGACCTGCGGAAAATGGTCGAGGATCATAAAGTAGAAGTCGCGCCAGATCAGCTCGTTGAGCCAGGCGGTCGATTCCGTGGCGATAGCCTGGCGCACCAGTTCGCGGATCGAGATGGTGCCGAAACGCAGGTGAATGGAGAGGTAGGAGACACCCTTGACGGCCGGGTAGTCGCGCAGGGCGCCATAACGAGCCATCCGCCCGGCGCGGAATTCATGCCACAGGGCACGGGCACCGGACATGCCGGGTTGGATGCCGATTGCTTTCAGTTCGGTCGTCTGGAAACCGATTTGTTCGAGGGGCGGGATGCCGGTCGTCGGGCAGGGGGCGAGCGTGCCGGTGCATGGCCATTCGGCGGTATCGACTGCGCTCAGGCGCTTCAGCCAGGCGTTCTTGTACGGCGTGAAGACGGAAAACGGCTTGCCGGCCTGGGTGAGGACTTCATTGCCATCGAAGATCGCTTGATCCTTGGCGGCCTGAAAGGCAATGCCGTTGGCGGCCAGGCGGTCGGCCACCACCGTATCGCGTGCCTTGGCGGCCGGCTCGTAGTCTCGGTTGGTGTAAACGATGTCCACACCCAACTGGCGGGCCAGGGCGGGAATTTCCTCGGTGGCTTGGCCGTGGCGGACGATCAGGCCGCCACCCTTGGTGCGCAGGGCAGCATCCAGCTCGACCAGCGATTCGCGGATGAAATGCACGCGCCTATCTTGGCGATTGGGCAGGGCGTCGAGGATGTCGGTATCGAAGACGAAAGCGCAATAAACCTGGCGGGCATTGCCAAGCGCGGTGCTGAGGGCGGCGTGGTCGTGGTCGCGCAGGTCGCGGCGGAACCAGACGAGGGCTTTTTCTGGATTCATGGTTGGTTTGTGCCTCCCCGGCGATTAAAATTCCTCCTATGGATAACGTCAACCTGACCGACCACTTCCTGATCGCCATGCCGACGCTGGAAGACCCCTATTTTTCCAACGCGCTCGTCTATGTTTGCGAACATAACGAGAACGGGGCCTTGGGCATCATCGTCAATCGGCCGATCGACATGAACCTGGCCGGCTTGCTCGAAAAGATCGATATCAAGCTGGAGGCTGATACCTTGGCCGACTTGCCCGTCTATTTTGGCGGCCCGGTTCAGCTCGATCGCGGCTTTGTGCTGCATCGCCCGGTTGGCCATTGGCAATCGACCCTGGCGGTGAATGGCGATGTCGGGCTGACCAGTTCGCGCGATGTGCTGTCCGCCGTCGGCAAGGACGGCCTGCCTTCGGAAATCTTGGTTTCGCTGGGTTACGCGGGCTGGGATGCCGGTCAACTGGAGGATGAGCTGGCGCAAAACTCCTGGCTGACGGTACCGGCCAAGGCCAGCATCCTGTTCGAACTGCCGCCGGAGGAACGCCTGCCGGCGGCCATGCAGAAGCTGGGCATCAGTTTCACCCAACTCTCCGACGTGGCCGGGCACGCATGATCGGATTCGGTCGCTGATGGGCACTGTTCTCGCCTTCGACTTCGGCGAAAAGCGTATTGGCGTTGCCACCGGCGAAACCCTGCTCG
>CAZDRS010000400.1:0-2536 GCA_964507585.1 uncultured Dechloromonas sp. | reverse complement strand
CCAGGGACCTACGGATTAACAGTCCGGCGCTCTACCGACTGAGCTATCGGGGAATCGGTATTGTCGGCAATTGCTGCTGACAGGGCGCGCATTATAACCAATTCCGGGAAAGCTGCAATGGTCTGCGTTTACGGAATTCGTGTTGTTTGGTTCAGACCTCGTCCGGCTCCTGCGGCGTAGCTTGCGCCAAGGTTGCAGCGCGCTCGGCGCGGAGGGTTGGTGTTTCCAGGCTGATGCGGCCGAGGGCACCGCTGCGGTAGTCGGTGAGCAGGATGCCGGAAGCCTTTTCGAGGTCGAGTTCGCCGCCCCGCCCCTTGATGATGCAGCCGCGTTTTTTGGCGACGCCTTCGAGCACCGCCACGGCATCCATACCGTTCAGGTCGAAGCCGTAGCGAGCCTTGAGCAGGGCCGGATAGTGTTCGAGCAGGTAGCCGGCGAGCCAGGTGGCGACATCCTCGCCGATGTAGGCGTTGACACCGACGGCGTGGCTGGCGGCGAGCATCAGGCCGTCGATGGGGTGATCAATCCGCGGCCACAGCATGCCGGGGGTGTCGTAGATGGTCAGGCGGTTGCTGATGTCGATGCGCTGCTGGCTCTTGGTGACGGCCGGCTGGTCACCGACGGCGGCGACCTTCTTCTTGACCAGCGCGTTCATCAGCGTCGATTTGCCGACGTTGGGGATGCCCATGATCATCAGGCGCAGCGGTTTGACGGCGTCGTTGCGGTGCGGCGCAAGCTTCTGGGCCAGGGCCGGGATCTTCGCCACGTCGCCGACCTTCTTGCACGATATGGCCACAGCCTTGACGTTGGGCTGGGCGTCGAAATAGGCCAGCCAGGCCTTGGTTGCTTCCGGGTCGGCCAGGTCGGCCTTGTTGAGCAGCTTGAGACAGGGACGCTGACGGAAGGCGCGCAGGTCGTGGATCATCGGATTGCTGCTCGCCTGCGGCAGGCGGGCGTCGAGCACCTCGACCACGACGTCGGCCACGGCCAGCGTTTCGGCTGCCTTCTTGCGGGCCGAGGTCATGTGGCCGGGATACCATTGGATAGACATGCGTTTTCCTTGATTAGCCGCCGGTAACGGGCGGGAAGAAGGCGATTTCGTCGCCATCCTGAATGTGAGCATCGAGCCTGGCCATGTCCTGATTGACGGCGCAGCGCAGGTTCTTGGCAGTCGCCAGGGCATCCCTGCCCTGCCCGACCAGCCAGTCGCGCAAACTGCCAACAGTACTGACACCGGCCGGCAGATCGATGCTTTCGCCCGGCACGCCGAGTTTTTCCTTGAGGCCGGCGAAATAAAGAACCTTGACGCTCATGCCAGCAACTCCGCGAAAGAAACGAAACGCACCGTGTCGCCCACCGCGATACGGTTGCCCGGCGGGTTGAGGATGAGGCCATCGCTCCAGCACAGCGAGGTGGCGACGGCCGAACCCTGGTTGCGGTAGAGATCGACTGCACCAGCCTCGTTGAGCGCGCCGCGCAGGAATTCGAGGCGGGCGCCATCCGGCTTGTTCCAGGCCGAAGCGCACGGCAGGTTCAGGATGCGCGGCGCAACCTGGGCGATGCCCTGCAGGCGCATGACGAAGGGGCGCACCATCATCAGGCAGGTGACGAAAGCTGCCACCGGATTGCCCGGCAGGCCGATGAACCAGGCGTTGCCGTCTGCCTTGCGAACCGTGCCGAAGGCCAGCGGTTTGCCGGGTTTGATGGCAATTTTCCACAGATCGAGCGAACCTTCGGCCTCGACGGCCGGCTTGACGTGGTCTTCCTCGCCGACCGAAACGCCACCGCTGGTGATGACCAGATCGTTGTCGGCGGCGGCTCTGCGCAGTGCGTCGCGGGTGGCGTCGAGCGTGTCGCCGACCGCCCCCAGGTCGCGAACTTCGCAACCCATGCCTTCGAGCAGCGTGCGCAGCGCGTAGCGGTTGGAGTTGTAGATGGCACCCGGCGGCAGCGGCTCGCCCGGCTGCACCAGTTCATCGCCAGTGAAGAACATGCCGACACGAACGCGGCGATAGACCGGCAGTTCCGGCAGACCGGCCGAGGCGGCCAAGGCAATTTCCTGCGGGCGGAGTTTGACGCCAGCCGGCAGGATTTCGGCGCCGATCGAAATATCTTCTCCGGCCCGGCGGATGTTCTCACCAACCTTCGGCACATGGTTGATCACCACTCCGCCCTCGCGATGCTCGCAGCGCTCCTGCATGACCACGGCGTCGGCCCCTTCTGGAATCGGCGCACCGGTAAAGATGCGGGCAGCGGTACCCGGCTGCAGCGTAACGCCAACCGTACCGGCCGGAATGCGCTGGCTGACCGGCAGGCAGACGCCGGCAGCCGTCACGTCGGCGGTGCGCACGGCGTAACCGTCCATCGCGGAGTTATCGAGCGGCGGGACGGATACGCTCGATTGCTGGGCGACGGCCAGCACGCGGCCAGCGGCAGCGAGCAGCGGCACGCGGCGGACTTCCTCGACCGGCTGGGCGGCGACGAGCAGTTTTTCCAGGGCTTGTTCGTAGGTCAGCATGGGCGTTCCTGCAGTTGC
>CAZDRS010000399.1:0-2537 GCA_964507585.1 uncultured Dechloromonas sp. | reverse complement strand
GACCGAACTGACCACGACCGCCGGACTGCTTGACGAACTTGCCTTCCTGCTCGACTGCCTTCTTGATGCATTCGCGATAGGCAACCTGCGGGGCACCGACGTTCGCTTCGACGTTGAATTCACGCTTCATGCGATCGACGATGATCTCGAGGTGCAGTTCGCCCATACCGGAAATAATGGTCTGACCAGACTCTTCGTCAGTGCGCACACGGAAGGACGGATCCTCGGCCGCCAGACGACCCAGCGCGATACCCATCTTTTCCTGGTCGCCCTTGGTCTTCGGCTCGACGGCAACGTGAATAACCGGATCCGGGAAAACCATACGCTCAAGAATGATCGGTGCATCGGGGTCACACAGGGTTTCACCCGTGGTGACTTCCTTCAAGCCCACGCAGGCAGCGATATCGCCGGCCAACACTTCCTTGATTTCTTCACGGTTGTTGGCGTGCATCTGCAGGATACGGCCGATACGCTCCTTCTTCCCCTTCACGGAGTTGTACACGGTGGCGCCAGAGTTCAGCACGCCCGAATAGACGCGAATAAAGGTCAGCTGACCAACGAACGGGTCGGTCATCAACTTGAAAGCGAGCGCAGAGAACTTCTCGCCATCGTCAGCCTTGCGAGAGATTTCCTTCTCGTTCTCGTCGGTTCCCTGAACCGGCGGAATGTCGATCGGCGAGGGCAACAACTCGATAACGGCATCCAGCATGCGCTGAACACCCTTGTTCTTGAAGGCGGTACCACACAGCATCGGCTGGATTTCGCAAGCCAGGGTACGCATGCGCAAACCCTGCTTGATCTTCTCTTCCGACAGATCGCCGTTCTCGAGGTACTCGTTCATCAGATCCTCAGAGGCTTCGGCAGCAGCCTCGACCATCTGTTCGCGCCATTCCTGAGCGGTATCAGCCAGATCGGCCGGAATATCCTGATACTCGAACTTCATGCCTTGAGACGCGTCGTCCCAAATGATGGCCTTCATCTTGATAAGATCAACAACACCGGCGAAGGTATCTTCAGCGCCGATGGGGATCACGATAGGCACCGGACTGGCCTTCAGGCGAGTCTTCATCTGGTCGACAACCTTGAAGAAGTTGGCGCCCGAGCGATCCATCTTGTTCACGAAAGCCAGACGTGGCACCTTGTACTTGGTTGCCTGACGCCACACGGTTTCAGACTGCGGCTGAACGCCACCGACCGCGCAATAGACCATGCAGGCGCCATCGAGCACACGCATCGAACGCTCCACCTCGATGGTGAAGTCAACGTGCCCCGGGGTGTCGATGATGTTGAAGCGATGCTCCTGGAACTGCATGTCCATGCCTTTCCAGAAGCAGGTAGTTGCAGCCGAGGTGATGGTGATACCACGCTCCTGCTCCTGCTCCATCCAGTCCATGGTGGCAGCACCGTCATGCACTTCACCAATCTTGTGGTTCACACCAGTGTAGTACAGGATGCGCTCGGTCGTGGTGGTCTTGCCGGCGTCGATGTGAGCGGAGATACCGATATTGCGGTAGCGCTCGATGGGAGTTTTACGTGCCACGTTAAAGCCCTTTGAAAATTAGAAGCGGAAGTGAGCGAAGGCCTTGTTGGCTTCAGCCATGCGATGGACTTCATCGCGCTTCTTGACTGCACCACCGCGGTTTTCAGCAGCTTCCATCATTTCAGCAGCCAAGCGCTGCCCCATGGACTTTTCGGAACGCTTGCGGGCAGATTCACGCAACCAGCGCATGGCGAGCGCTGCGCGACGAGCCGGGCGCACTTCAACCGGCACCTGATAGTTGGCACCGCCGACGCGACGCGATTTCACTTCGACCATCGGCTTGACGTTACCCATGGCAGCGCTGAACACTTCCAGCGGATCCTTGCCAGCCTTGGTGGCAATGATATCGAAAGCACCATAGACGATGCGCTCAGCGACGGACTTCTTGCCGCTTTGCATGATGGCGTTTACAAACTTGGAGACTTCGACATTGCCGAACTTCGGATCCGGCAGAATGTCACGTTTCGGTACTTCGCGACGACGGGGCATATTAACCTCTAATAAACACGATTCAGTTGAAAAGCCGGGAAGGGGTTTTCACCCACCCGGCTCTCTCGGTCGCCCAAAAGAACGACCACTTACTTAAGCCACTTAACGAATTAAGCGGCCTTCGGACGCTTGGCCCCGTACTTGGAACGGGACTGCTTACGATCTTTGACGCCTTGCGTATCCAGGGAACCACGCACGGTGTGGTAACGCACACCCGGCAAGTCCTTGACACGACCACCACGGATCAGAACAACAGAGTGCTCCTGCAGGTTGTGGCCTTCACCGCCGATATACGAAATGACTTCGAAGCCATTCGTCAGACGAACCTTGCAAACCTTACGGAGAGCGGAGTTCGGCTTCTTCGGGGTAGTGGTGTAAACGCGGGTGCAGACGCCACGCTTCTGCGGGCACTTTTCCAGCGCAGGAACCTTGCTCTTGGCCTTTTCGGCAACGCGCGGCTTGCGCACGAGCTGGTTGATGGTCGGCATATCAAACTTCCTTCAACAGC
>CAZDRS010000398.1:0-2539 GCA_964507585.1 uncultured Dechloromonas sp. | reverse complement strand
GCCGACATCATCCTGTTCAACACCTGCTCGGTGCGCGAGAAGGCGCAGGAGAAGGTTTTCCACGATCTGGGCCGGGTCAAGCACCTGAAGCAGCAGAACCCGAACCTGGTGATCGGCGTCGGCGGTTGCGTGGCCAGCCAGGAGGGCGAGGCCATCGTGGCCCGCGCGCCTTACGTCGATGTCGTGTTCGGCCCGCAGACCCTGCACCGCCTGCCGCAGCTGATTGCCGAGCGCAAGAACAAGGGCAAGGCGGCGGTCGATGTATCCTTCCCGGAAATCGAGAAGTTCGACGCCATGCCGCCGTCCGAGGTCAAGGGTGCCACCGCCTTCGTATCGATCATGGAAGGCTGCTCCAAGTTCTGCACCTTCTGTATCGTGCCCTACACCCGCGGCGGCGAGGTGTCGCGGCCGTTCGCCGACGTGCTGACCGAGGTGGCCGACCTGGCCGCCCATGGCGTCGGCGAGGTGACCCTGCTCGGCCAGAACGTCAATGCCTACCGCGGCGACATGGACGGCACCGACGAGAAGGCCGACCTGGCGATGCTGATCGAGTACATCGCCGAGGTGCCGGGCATCGAGCGCATCCGCTACACCACGTCGCATCCGCGCGAAATGTCGCAGCGCCTGATCGACACCTACGCCAAGGTACCGAAGCTGGTGTCGCACCTGCATCTGCCGGTGCAGGCCGGCTCCGACCGCGTGCTGGCCGCCATGAAGCGTGGCTACACGACGCTCGAGTACAAGTCCATCATCCGCAAGCTGCGCGCGGCGCGGCCGGACATCTCGATGTCCACCGACTTCATCGTCGGCTTCCCGGGTGAGACGGACGAGGATTTCGAGAAGACCATGAAGCTGATCGACGACGTCCAGTTCGACGCCTCGTTCTCCTTCATCTACAGCCCGCGCCCCGGTACGCCGGCACTGGAGCTGGACGACAACACGCCGGCCGAGGTCAAGTCGGCCCGCCTGGCCCGCCTGCAGAAGCGCATCGACGAACTGGCACAGGCCGTCAGCCAGTCCATGGTCGGCAGCATCCAGCGCGTACTGGTCGAAGGCACCTCGAAGAAGGATGCCCACGAGCTGGCCGGACGCACCGACAACAACCGCATCGTCAATTTTGCCGGCAACGCCCGACTGATCAACACCTTCGTCGATGTCCGCATCACCTCGGCCCTGCCGCACAGCCTGCGAGGCGAAATTGTCATCCGCGAAGACTAATGCCATAAAGGCAAAGGCTGGCACCAGGCCGGCGCCCAAGTCGCGGCCGGTCGAGTTCGCCCTCGCGCCGGTCGACAACACCCTGCTCGCCAACCTGTGCGGGCCGCTCGACGAAAATATCCGGCAGATCGAGACCGGCTTCGACGTGGTTATCCGTCGTCGTAACGAACGGCTGTCGATCACCGGCGAGAAGGCACAGCTGACGGCCGACGCCCTCCGCCACTTCTACGCCATGGCGCGCGAACCGCTGTCGGTCGATGAAATCCAGCTCGGCCTGATCGAATTCCTGAATGCCCCGGTACGCCGCATTTCACGCAGCGCCGAAGGCCCGGTGGACGGCCCGCAGCTGGTCACCCGCAAGACCGAGTTGCACGGCCGCACGCCGCGCCAAGTCGAGTACCTGAAGCACATCCAGGAACACGACATCACCTTCGGCATCGGCCCGGCCGGCACCGGCAAGACCTATCTGGCCGTCGCCAGCGCCGTCGATGCCTTCGAGCGCGACCTAGTCGAACGCATCATCCTGACCCGGCCGGCGGTCGAAGCCGGCGAGCGCCTTGGCTTCCTGCCCGGCGACCTGACGCAGAAGATCGACCCCTACCTGCGCCCGCTGTACGACGCGCTGTACGACCTGATGGGCGCCGACCGCGTCGCCAAGCTGTACGAGAAGCGCGCCATCGAGATCGCGCCGCTCGCCTTCATGCGCGGCCGGACGCTGAATCACGCCTTCATCATCCTCGACGAGGCACAGAACACGACGCCGGAACAGATGAAGATGTTCCTGACCCGCATCGGTATCGGCGCCAAGGCGGTGGTCACCGGCGACATAACGCAGATCGACCTGCCCAAGGGCCACAAGAGCGGCCTCAAGGAAGCCATCGACGTGCTGCACGACGTGCGCGGCATCGCTTTCACCCATTTCAAGAAGGAAGATGTGGTGCGCCACCCGCTGGTCGCCCGCATCGTCGACGCCTATGAAAAACGCCAGCAATCGACTTAACCTCTCCGTGCAATATGCCTGTAACCGTGAGGGCTTACCCTTGCGGGCTGACTTCGTGCGCTGGGCGCGCGCGGCGCTGGTCGGCGGTGGCCAAATCACCATTCGCCTGGTCGACGCCGACGAAGGGCAATCGCTGAATAACGAATACCGCGGCAAGGACTACGCGACCAATGTGCTGTCCTTTCCTTACGATACCGAGCCGGTGGTCATGGGTGATCTGGTGATCTGCCCGGCGGTTGTCGCGAAGGAAGCGGCGGAGCAGAACAAGCCGCTGGCGGCGCATTACGCGCACCTGACGGTGCATGGTATGCTGCATTTGCA
>CAZDRS010000397.1:0-2554 GCA_964507585.1 uncultured Dechloromonas sp. | reverse complement strand
ACAGCAGGTTGTCCATCAGTGCCGCCTTCATCACGCACACCGCATTGGGCAGGCGCGAGGTGATCATCACCGCATCGAGCAGCGACGGATGGTTGGCCGCCAGGATCAGCGGGCCGGTGTCGCGCAGGCGGTCGAGTTCGGCCAGATCGAAGCGGCAGGCACAGAAGGTTTCGAGGATGACCAGGTAGAAACGGAAACCGCCGGCAATCATCCGCCGCCCGAGCGGCTGGCCGATGCGCCTTGGCAGCAGCGGCTTGAGCAGCATGGCAAAAGGCATCCAGCCCAGACAGATGACGGCCAGCGAACCCAGGCCGATGACCATGGCGATCAGTTCATAGGCAATCCACACCGGATTGCCGGAACGACCACGATCAGTCATCGACCTTAACGCGGGTCGACGATTCTCCGAGAATCCAGCTGATGGCGATGCCGCCGGCGACGTAATCCTTCTGGCGCACCAGCGGGCTGTTTTCGAAGGTCGCACCGCTCAGGTTGTCGTAGCGCACGAAGGCGCCCACCCAGTAGCCCGGAAAGCGCTTGGACAGCGCCGCCAGGTACTGCATCCCGGCATAGCCGGCGCCCGCCTCGTAGGCCGGACGGGCAGCCGTGGCGTACTGCGGCGCCACCGAGTAGTAGTAGGCGTGCTGGCGCTTGTCGCCGAACAACGGGCCGGCAAGCAGGCCGAGGTTCCAGCCGGCCAGGCCGGGAATGTCGGTAACATCCATGTTCAGCTTGGGATGAAAGACCCAGCCAACATCCTTGGGCGAACCCTCGACCGTAAAAGCGGCACGCAAGGGCAGCAGCAGCTTGACGAAGCGGGCCCGGTTTGCGGAGCGCCACAGGGTCAGGTCGACCTGCGGGCCGATCTCGAAAGTCGCCTTCAGATCCGGCATGCCGCTGCGCGCCGTAATATCGTCGCTGTTGGCCGACGGCGACAGGGCGGCGGACACCGTCAGGTCGATGCGGTCGGAGTCGAAGAAGCTGCCGCGGATACCATGGCGGTCGGCCTTCAAAAAATCGCTGTGGTAGGTGAAATGAGGCACCGGCATCAGGAAATTGTTGCTCTGATCCGAACCGCGATAAGACGGAAAGCTGAAGGCGGCCACGCCGGCACCCAGTTCCCACAACGGCTTGTCCTCGGCAGCCTGGGCCGTGCCCAGCGCTCCGATCAGGGCAGCAGCCAGCCAGCCCGGTTTGCCGGTCATCCGCATTCCAGCCATTTCAGTTCTCCAGCCCATGCGAGGCAAACGCCTCGATTTCGAGCAACAAGTCGTGCCGGCAAATGTCCGCCTGCACATAAACCGCCTCGGCCTCGCCGATCAAGCCTTTCAAGGTGTCGCGCACCTGCCGGAAATCGCCGGCATGGCGGATATAGACCCGGTAGTTCAACTCGCCCAGGCCAAAGGCCGGCGAACGACACAGGCGGTTGGCTGCCTCGACGACGGCGGCAATGTTGGCCATGCTCTCGCGGCACTGGCCCACCACATCGCCGACATGCACCGTCTGGTGCCCGACGATGCTTGCCGTGCCGGAGATGAACAGGATTTCCTGAGCGGCCGGATAGACCAGGGCCGCCCGCGAAAAGGTCGGACTGCGCGGCCCGTATTCAGCCGGGTAGTTGTAGGCGCTGACCTGGCGAGGATTCTCGACAGGCACTGCCGGCGTGCGACCGGCCATGAAGGCGATGTTCAAGGCACCGCCAACCAGGCCGATGGCACAGGCGGCCGGCACGTTGCCGGTTGCCCCGCGCCGGCATTCGAGAAAGGCATCCTGGCGCCCGATGTTGAATTGTCGATAGCGCTCCAGCCCATCGGTTTCCAGGTTGATGTCGGCCAGGTAATTCCATACCCGCCAAAGCTGCCCCATGCCCTGTGCGTCGAGCAGACGGAAAATACGCCGATAGGCCTCGGCTCCCGCCGCCTGCAGGGCGGAGCAAGTCGGGCTTGACGGGAAATCGGCTTCGCTCAGTTCAAGCACACCATAGAGCACACCATCGGTTCGGCACCAGGCTATCCCCTCGCTCCGCCCGCTTTGTACCGGCAAGTCGCTCAGCCAGGTTTCAGACAGGGCAGCGGCTGTTGCGCCAAGCAGAGGCGCGAAAATGCGTTGCACGGGCCAGGCCGGCACGGCACCGCTCGACGGTTCGCCGATCAGGGCACCACCGATTTCTCCGCCGGTTTCACGTGGAACCGCGGACAGCGAGGAGACGAATTGCAGGGTCACTAGGCGTTATAGACGACGTTTTCGTCGACCTTGCGAATGTTGAACTTACGACGTTTCCAGCCCATGAAAGCCCGCTTGGGCTGCGTGATGTTGGCGATGTAGTAGAGCGCCTTGAAGGCCCAGATCGATGACCAGATCGGCGTCTTGCCGAAAATGTCGCCGGCCAGCATGGACAGCACCGCTTCCTTGGTTCGGAACAGGTTGCGCGGCCCCATGAAGAAGTCGCGCATGATCGGATTGGTCACCCGATAGATGAACCACGAGAATTCCTTCGGCCCGTGCTTCATCAGCGCGTCGAATTTCTTCAGCGCGGCGGGCGCCTTGGCCGGCG
>CAZDRS010000396.1:0-2566 GCA_964507585.1 uncultured Dechloromonas sp. | reverse complement strand
TTCTACCACCTGCACGCGCTCGACTGGGTCGATGTCGTGTCGGCGCTGAAGGCCGACCCGAAAGCGACCTCGACGCTGGCGCAGAGCATTTCCAGCTGGCCGCTGTCGTCGCCGGGCTATTTCCGCGACATCCAGAACCGCCTGAAGAAGTTTGTCGAATCGGGCCAGCTTGGCCCGTTTATGAACGGCTACTGGGGCAACCCGGCCTACAAGCTGCCGCCGGAAGCCAACCTGATGGCCGTGGCGCACTATCTCGAAGCCCTCGACTTCCAGAAGGATCTGGTCAAGATCCACACCATCTTCGGCGGCAAGAACCCCCACCCGAACTGGCTGGTCGGCGGCGTGCCCTGCGCCATCAACCTCGAAGGCACCGGGGCGGTCGGCGCGGTGAACATGGAACGCCTGAACCTGGTCAAGAGCATCATCGACCGCGCCACCGAGTTCGTCGAGCAGGTGTACATCCCCGACCTGCTGGCCATCGGCTCCTTCTACAAGGGCTGGTTGTACGGTGGCGGCATTTCGTCGAAGAACCTGCTGTCCTACGGCGATATCCCGAACATCGCCAACGATTACTCGACCAAGAGCCTGCTGCTGCCGCGCGGTGCGATCATCAACGGCAAGCTCGATGAGATTCACCCGGTCGACCTGAAAGACCCGGAGCAGGTGCAGGAATTCGTTGCCCACTCCTGGTACAAGTACCCGGACGAGACCAAGGGCCTGCACCCCTTCGACGGCATCACCGAGCCGAGTTTCGTGCTCGGCCCGAAGACCAAGGGCAGCAAGACCAACATCAAGGAACTGGACGAAGGCGGCAAGTATTCATGGATCAAGGCACCGCGCTGGCGCGGTCACGCCATGGAAGTCGGCCCGCTGGCGCGCATGGTGCTGGGTTACCTGCAGCCCAAGCAGTTCCCGGAAATCCACGGCCTGGTCGATGGCGCGCTCAAGAAGCTCGACGTGCCGGTCGGCGCGCTGTTCTCGACCCTCGGCCGCACCGCGGCGCGGGGCCTGGAAACGGCCTACTGCGTCAAGCTGCAGAGCGAGCAGTTCGACAAGCTGATAGCCAACCTGAAGGCCGGCGATCTGAACACCGCCAACATCGAGAAGTGGGAGCCGAGCACCTGGCCGAAAGAGGCCCAGGGCGCCGGTTTCACCGAAGCGCCGCGCGGTGCGCTCGGCCACTGGGTCAAGATCAAGGACACCAAGATCGACAACTACCAGTGCGTCGTGCCGACCACCTGGAACGGCGGCCCGCGCGACCACAAGGGCCAGATCGGCGCCTACGAGGCCTCGCTGATGGACACCCCGGTGGCCAAGGCGGACGAGCCGCTGGAAATCCTGCGCACGCTGCATTCCTTCGACCCCTGCCTGGCCTGCTCGACGCACGTGATGAGCCCGGACGGACAGGAAATGACGTCGGTGAAAGTTCGCTGATCGATACCGTCATTCCCGCGCAGGCGGGAATCCAGAGGTGTTCCTTCTGGGTTCCCGCTTTCGCAGGAACGACATGCTAGGTTTCCAAGGAGACAACAATGCTCTCTCAACAGGACATGCTGGAGGCCGAACGGCACGGCAAACAAGTCCGTTCGATCTATGTCTACGAAGCCCCGGTGCGCTTGTGGCACTGGATCAACGCGGCCTGCATGGTGGTGCTGGCGGTGACCGGCTATTTCATCGGCAAACCCTTGCCGACGGTGCCCGGCGAGGCCGCCGAGAACTTCGTCATGGGTTACATCCGCTTTGCCCATTTCGCCGCTGCCTACCTCTTCGCGGTGGGGCTGCTCGGCCGCATCTACTGGGCTTTCGTCGGCAACCATCACGCCAAGCAGATCTTCAAGCTGCCCATCCTCAACCCGCAATGGTGGAGCGAGGTCTTCTTCGAGCTGCGCTGGTATCTCTTCCTGGAGAAATACCCGAAGAAATACGTCGGCCACAACCCG
Source organism: uncultured Dechloromonas sp. (assembly GCA_964507585.1). Taxonomy (GTDB): domain Bacteria; phylum Pseudomonadota; class Gammaproteobacteria; order Burkholderiales; family Rhodocyclaceae; genus Azonexus. The sequence goes on along the minus strand of CAZDRS010000396.1, from coordinate 626 downwards.
ATGGCGCAGTTGATGATGTTCTTCTTCTTCACGGTGCTGGCCGTTGGCATGGTGTTCACCGGCTTTGCGCTGTACAGCGAAGGTTCGGGCCTTGGCCACTGGAGCGACCTGCTGTTCGGCTGGGTGCTCCCGCTGCTCGGTGGCTCGCTGCAGGTGCATAACCTGCACCGGCTGGGCATGTGGATCATGATGAGTTTCGTGCTGGTGCATGTTTATGCCGCCATCCGCGAGGACATTATGAGTCGGCAGTCGCTGATTTCCACCATGGTCAGTGGCTGGCGGATGTTTAAGGATTAAAGGTTTACCTTGCGTTTGCCCCGGCTCGCACCCTCAAGGCGACCGGGGCGTTTTTTTCGGAACGTGACAATGAATTCCAAACGCATTCTGGTTCTCGGTATCGGCAACCTGCTGTGGGCTGACGAAGGCTTCGGTGTGCGCTGTGTCGAGGCGCTCAATGCCGGCTGGCAGTTTCCGCCGCAGGTCAGGCTGATGGATGGCGGCACGCAGGGTCTTTACCTGCTGCCCTACGTGCAGGAGGCGGATTGCCTGCTCGTCTTCGATGCCGTCGATTATGGCGACGCGCCGGGCACGATGCGCGAAGTGATCGGCGACCAGGTGCCGCGCTT
>CAZDRS010000395.1:0-2570 GCA_964507585.1 uncultured Dechloromonas sp. | reverse complement strand
CGCTGATCACCATCGAGTGCATCGACGAACTGGCCGATTTCGCCGGCAAGAAGGCCGAGGTTTCGGAAGTCACGGAAGCCGCCATGCGCGGCGAAATCGACTACCGCGAAAGCCTGCGCCGCCGCCTGTCCCTGCTCGCCGGACTGGATGCCCGCGTCCTGGCCCGTGTTTTCGGCGAGCGCCTGCTCCTCTCGCACGGTGCCCGCGAACTGCTTGAAGCCTGCCAAAACGCCGGTCTGCGCACCGCCATCCTGTCCGGCGGCTTTACCTACTTCACCGAGCGCCTGCGCATCGAACTGGGCTTCGACTTCGCCACCTCCAACGAACTGGAAATCTCCGGCGGCAAGCTGACCGGCAAGGTCGTCGGCGATATTGTCGATGCTGCCGCCAAGGCGCACCACCTTGCCCGCCTGACCGATGAACTGGGCCTCAAGAAGGAGCAGGTGATCGCCTGCGGCGACGGCGCCAACGACCTGATGATGATGGCCCAGGCCGGCCTGTCGGTGGCCTTCCACGCCAAGCCGGCCACCCGCGCCAAGGCTGACGTGGCAATCAACTTCGGCGGCCTGGATTCGCTGCTCAACCTGTTCGAGCGATAAACCCGCACGGCCAGTCGAGGGCACCGGCATCAGGCACGGTGCCCTTTTTCCGTCCGGCTCACGCGTCACAATCATTTACCGGCGCTTAACCTCGCTTTACGAGCTTCCTGCCGACAATGGTGCCTCGTTAAAACCGACTGGCGCCGCATGAAACCTCTCTACCCCTCCCTGCTGCTTTCCTCGTTTATCCTGCTCTCTGCCTGCGCCCCGATGGGTGGGCGTGAAGGCCACAACGGCGGCCCTCCGGGTGGTGGCGGCGAGATGGGCATGGGGCGGGAGGGTGGCAACATGATTGTTTCCGACCTGCAGGATCGCCTGCAGCAAGCCGCTGAAGCCCTGAAGCTGAACCCGACCCAGGCTGTGCTGTGGGATGCCTACCAGGAAAAGGTCGGCGCCTTGATGGCTGACCAGATGAAGCTGCAACCCTACCGCTCACGCCAGACCGCCATGCAGCAGATTGGACAGAAGGTGGATACCGTTCGCCTCCGCCTGGCGGCCATGGAAGACATCCAGGATGCTGCCGGCAAGTTGTATGCAGCACTCAACGACGAGCAGAAGAAAACCGCCGACCAGCTATTGCCGCAGACCGTTCCGGCACTCTATTCCGGCATCGTCACCGGTAGTGGCAACCCCGGTGGCCGAAGTGGCGACCGTGGCGGCCGCGGCGGCATGGGTGGCCCCGGTGGCGGGATGGGCGGTGGCGGAGGCATGGGCGGCGGTTTCGGGCGCATGTAAGCTTGACGCCAAACTCGGATCTCCTCTGCCTTCTCGGTCTCTCGGCGGCAAAAGCCAGCCGCTGACTGCTCCCGCTCAACTACCCTCGCCCGCCCCGGCTGCATAGCCGCAAGCATGGCAGAAACGGGCAAAAGCGCTCTTGCGTTCGTTGCAGCGCTGGCAATGGTCGAACAGGCAGATGCCACAATGCGGGCAGTAGTCGATGGCCATGTTGGCCAGATCGACCGGCCGTTCGCAACCAGGGCAAACCTTCTTGGCCAGCCGGGCCAGCGCGGTGTCGTAGCTCAGTTCCTTGCGCCTTTCGGCATCGGGCATGGCCTCGGCCTGCTTCTGCCTTTCCAGATAGCGGTTGAGGGCAATGATGGCGTAGCGGCCGACCAGAACGGTCACGACAATACCGACCACGTAACGCACATAGCCGCCATAGCTCGGCAGGTAGGGCACCAGCTCGACGAAGAAGGCGAACAGCGCGAAGTAGATGAAGCCCCAGACGAAGGGCCACCAGGTGCTTTGCCGCTTCTTGGCGAAGAGCCAGCCGGCAACGACCAGCAAGGGCAGCGTCAGGGCCAGGCGGTAGCCGAAGACGCGCAGTTCCTGATGGCGCAATTCGACGTCGAGCTTTTCCTGCGCGGCGTTCTGTAGCACCTGCAACTCACGCTGGGCACGAGCCTCGGCCTGCCGGGCATCGAGCAGGTTCTGCTGTTGCCGCTCGACATCACCCAGTGCCTTGCGCTCAAGAATCTTCAGTTCATCCAGCGCCTGCGTGCGTTCGATCAGTTCGCCATCCTGTTCGGGGCGCTTGGTGGCATGACGGGTTGCCAGCCAGTTGTTGAAGGTGTCGCGCGCCGCCTGTGAATTGGCCCGCGCCCCGTTGAATTTGAGTTGCGCCTGGTCGTGCGCATCCTGGGCAGCCTGCCGTTGTTCCTGCAGGCTGCGCAACTCGCCGCGCAGCTTGTCGGCGGCCGGCTTGTCGATGAAATCGTCGAGCGTGTAGCGCTGCTCGACCTTGGGCAGATTGGCGACGATATTGCCGCCTAGTCCGGTCAGGAAGCTGGCGAAAACGAAAGCGACCAGCCATAAGCCGAGACGAAACCACTTTTCCGACAACCGCAACGCCTTGCTCATGCCTTCGCTCCCCCACTCAGCACCCGACGGCCCGCCGCCAACGCCTTGATGCAAACCAGGGCCAGAGCCCCGCCGGCCACGCCAACCAGGGCATTGAGCAGCATGCCGGCC
>CAZDRS010000394.1:0-2572 GCA_964507585.1 uncultured Dechloromonas sp. | reverse complement strand
CGTCCATGATGATGCAGGTGCGGCCCTTGACGTCGCCGATGATGTTCATCACTTCGGAAACGTTGGCTTTCGGGCGGCGCTTGTCGATGATCGCCAGGTCGCACTCCAGGCGCTTGGCCAGCGAACGGGCACGGACGACGCCGCCGTGATCCGGCGAGACGACCATCGGGTTTTCGTAATTCTGCTTCTTGATGTCTTCGAGCAGGATGGGCAGGGCGTAGATGTTGTCGACCGGAATGTCGAAGAAGCCCTGGATCTGCTCGGCGTGCAAGTCCATGGTCAGCACGCGGTCGACGCCGGAGGCGACGAGCATGTTGGCGACCAGCTTGGCGGCGATGGGCACGCGCGAGGAGCGCGAACGACGATCCTGGCGGGCATAGCCGAAATACGGGATGGCGGCGGTGATGCGGCCGGCCGAGGCGCGCTTCAGCGCGTCGACGACGACCAGCAGTTCCATCAGGTTGTCGTTGGTCGGGGCGCAGGTGGATTGCAGCACGAAGATGTCGCGGCCGCGCACATGTTCCTGGAGTTCGACGGAGACCTCGCCGTCGGAGAAGCGGCCCACATTGGCGCGACCCAGGTCGACGTTGAGTTGTGCAGCGACATCGGCAGCCAGCTTGGGGTTGGCATTGCCGGTGAAGACCATCAGGCTGTTGTAGGCCATTTCCACATTCCTCCGGGTTTTATGCATGCGCAGTGCATTCGCCCGCCACAATGAAAATCGGGCAGGCTTGTGACCTGCCCGAAGGAAGCTTTGGCTGAGGAGGAAGGATTCGAACCTTCGAATGCCGGAATCAAAATCCGGTGCCTTGACCAACTTGGCGACTCCCCAGCGGGTCGCTCGAACGGGTTCGCGTTCAAGCGAGGCGCGAATAATACAGGAGGTGTTTTGAGAAATCCAGCCTTTTATTGAATTTTTGCGAGCGGATGTTGCGGCAGGCCGTCGGCAACCCAGCCGCGCATGCCGCTCGGCAGTCGTGCCAGGGCAGCTTGCGCCGCGCTGCGCTGGGTGAAAGCGGCGAAAACGCAGGCACCGGAGCCGGTCATCATGGCTTGCGGCGCTTGCGTCTTGAGCCAGGCCAGCGCTTCGGCCACGGCGGGAAACTTGGCACAGGCGATGGTTTCCAGATCGTTGTGGCCGGAGCCGGGGTACCAGTCGGCCGGGTACATGGCCGGTGTGTCGCGCTTCAGTTCGGGGGCGCCGAAGATGGCCGCGGTCGGCACGTGGGCGTCGGGCTGGAGCACCAGGTAGCTTTCGGCTGGCAGGTCGACATCGGTGAAGGCTTCGCCGACGCCTTCGGCGAAGGTGTTGTGGCCATGCACGAAGACCGGCACGTCGGCACCCAGCGTCAGCCCCAGCTTTTCCAGTTGCGGGCGGTCGAGGCCGGTTTGCCACAGGTGGTTGAGGGCAAGGAGCACGGTGGCCGCATCGGACGAGCCGCCGCCGAGGCCGCCGCCCATCGGCAACTGTTTGTCGAGATGAATCGTCGCGCCCTGGCGGCAGCTGGTGGCCTGCTGCAACAGGCGGGCGGCGCGCACGGTTAGGTCGCTGTCGGCAGGAACGCCCGGGATGGGGTTGTCCAGCACGATCTCGCCATCGTTGCGTGGCTCGAAACGTAGGCTGTCGGCACGGTCGATGAAACGGAAGACGGTCTGTAGCAGGTGGTAGCCGTCAGAGCGACGGCCGACGACGTGCAGGAAGAGGTTGAGTTTGGCGGGGGCGGGCCAGACGCTGCCCCATGTCCAGCGATTCACGGGTTTTCTCTCCATTCCTCGATGCGCAGCTTGAGTTCGATTTCGCCGGGGCGGCTGATGGTCAGGCGGCTCGGCAGGGCATTCGGGCTGGCGTCTTCGTAGAAATAATCGACTTGCCAGCCGCCTTCGTTCAGGCGGCCGGGGCGGCCGTAGGGGTCGGCGGTGATTTGGGCGGTGCCCCCGGCGCGGCCGAGCAGCCAGGCGGGCAGGCGGGCGACCGGCAGGCGCAGGCCGGTGGCTTCCTCGATCAGGGCGTCCGGGTCGGCTGATTCCTGCGTCTTGCCATCGGCGGTACGCAGTTGCGAGCGTTCGGGCGTCGCATCGATTTCGGCCAGGCCGACGCCGATCGGGTTGGCGAGCAGGATGCGGTCGTGGCTGCCGTGGTGCGACCAGCTCAGGCGACCGCCCGAGCTTTGGGGGGGCTGGCCGGGCAAGGTGGCGCGCAGGGCGAAGCGGCTTTCCAGCGCGAAGTTGCGCATCTCGTCACGCGCTGGCAGGGCCGGTGGCGGCAGCGTGGCGCAAGCCGTGAGCAGGCTGCAGGCCAGTGCCAGCAGCAGGGTGAAGCGGGCGATCAAGGCAGCAGTTTCTTGACGGTGCTGGCGAGCGCCTCGTTGTCCGGGTGTGCCTTGTAGGCGTCCTGCAGGATGCGGCGGGCTTCGTCTTTGCGTTGCAGGTTCCAAAGAACTTCGCCGAGGTGAGCGGCGATTTCCGGGTCGGCCTTGATGCCGAAGGCCTTTTCCAGGGTTGCCAGGGCTTCCGGCAGCTTGCCCTGGCGATAGAGCACCCAGCCCATGCTGTCCATGATGAAGGGGTCTTC
>CAZDRS010000393.1:0-2576 GCA_964507585.1 uncultured Dechloromonas sp. | reverse complement strand
TGACGGCAATTATGATGCCGTGGTATTTGAGTGTATGGCAATCAACCCTATATACCAGCGTTACTTGGAGTCAAAGATTATGCAGTCAACTATTGGGGTCATCACTAATATTCGCGAGGACCATACTGATGCACTCGGTAAAACACTGCCCGAAATAGCACGTAGTCTATCGGCCACCATACCGACCAACGGACACCTTGTAACAGCCGAAACTGACGAGGAGTTGCTAGGCATACTAGCAGACGAATGTCAGAAGCGCGGTACAAAACTACACGCCGTTGGAAATATGCGAATAGCAGCTAAGCACATCGCAAAGTTTGGACACTTTGAGTATAAGGAAAACGTGGCAATCGCCATAATGGTTGCACGATTGCTGAAAATAAAACGGCGCACTGCGCTAGCTGGTATGTATAAAGCATTGCCAGACCCAGGCGCGTTTGTGCTAAAAGAAGTGGCTGCCGCAAAAGAAAGTAAACTACAGTGGGCAAACCTATTCGCTATAAACGACCGCGAGAGCTTTGTACTGACAGTTGATTCGCTACATAAGCAGGCAGGCGAAAGCACTAAAAAAGCCGTGATACTAAACAACCGACATGACCGGCCTGAGCGTGTGTCACAATTTGTTGATATTTGTTTACGCCAAGTAAAGGCTGACTATATATTCACGTTTGGCGACTACGAAACACAGGTAGTGACAGAAGTTAAAAAAGCCGGTGCTACAAATGTCAAAGTTGTACGATTAGGCAATGCTACAAACTTTAAGGACGCGAGTGGCGATGTGCTATTGGGTGAGATAGTAACAGAACTAGATGGTAGCGATGCCATATTGTACGGCGCAGTAAACATTCACACTCCGCAGGCGCAGGCAATATTGAAAGTCCTAGAGGCTTAGACCCGCCATGAACGCTCGCGTAAAAACCGCCCTGACTACACTATTCACCGCCGGGTGTCTGGTAGTACTCTATTTCGCCTACGTAAGCAGTAACACTGCAGCTACCAGCGAGGCGATAGCAAAAAAGCTGGTCGCTACAGAGAATACTACCAAAAGCTCGGCATACTACGGTGCTAAGCGTGCCGAGATTGCGCTGCAAGAATACAACAAAGGCGTTGTAGAGAGTGTGCGCGGCTGCAACTGCGGCAGCGAGATAGATAAATATAATGATGGCGCGCCGAACCAATGGTGCACGACATTTGCCAGCTGGGTGACAAAAGAAGCCGGCAGCCCCATCATTAACCCATCTACGAAGTCGTGGAAAATAGTCAACTCACGAGACTTTGCCGAATATATGCAAGCGAATGGCACATTTATACCCAAGCAACAAATGCTAGATGAGGGTATAGAGCCGCGTGTAGGCGATTTCATCATATATTATCGTGGTGACTTTGAGGACCGCCAGGGACATGTTGATATAGTAGTCAGCGACAGCAAGGACGGCAAGGCTGACCTGATTGGCGGTAATATTCGCGATAGGATTGTGTACCACAAAAACTTTCCGTATTTAGATTATTACGGCTTTAGTGGGATTGCTCGCCCAGAAAAAGACTAAGGCTGCAGAACGACGACAGAATTAGTGTTTTTGCAGCTTAACATTTGGTTAAGTAAATATTGTGCAACGCGTTTCATGTACTGTGCCACCTGTCGCGCAGAATATTGCTCTTGCTCGATCGGGTGGCAGACTATTGTGTAGTCGTCCGATGAGAGCGGTGCTTTATGGCGTAGCGTGCTCTGCAGGCTCGCTGCATGTTCCAGTGCGCGGTTACCGCTGATAAAATAAACGGCGCGCTTAGCGACATGGGGCGTATCTGGTAGCTGTATGTCGCCGCCCATAATGTGAATGATTGCGTCAGGGAGGTGTGCGGCATTTCCCTCATTTTGGTCTGCTAGCACCGTAAAACACTGCGACTTCGCGCGCTGCTTTATATATTTAGCCTGCTGTCCACCACCAATTACCGATAGTTTCATAACCCTCTACTCCTATAACTTTAGTATACGGTATTAAAGACGGCACGGCAACACGCTACGCTATATCTGGTGCATCTAGACCAAATATAGCGTGTTTTTCTGTACTTTCGTTTATTGGTTGGTTTGTCTTTTATTGCATAACTTGCAGGACGAAGGCGTGTAGCGCGTCGGCTACGCCGACTAAAGCCGCGCCGCCTTACCACTTGTGGTAGGCGAACCACCAGAAACACCCTTTTCAGCTAAAAAAGAAATTCCGGCGGGGGAAATTCAAAAAAATGCAAAGGCTGGTTTTTTCTGGTGGGGCGCAGCACGGCTTGCCGTGCTAGGCGGCGCGGCTCAGAGAGTTAGCTTTTTGTGCTAAAATGGGTTCTAGCGAGCGTGTAAAATCGCTCCAATTTGATTTGAAAGCTGGTTAGACCTGTCCGTCCTGTCGGAAAGACAGGCGGGGCACCTGCCTCTTAAGCAGGATGTCGTGGGTTCGAACCCCACCTGGCCCTCCAAAGATACATAACAGATACCAGTTAGTTCTAATAGCAGTACCGCTGTTCTATTGCCACTAATTTGTATCTGTTGTTTAGTTATAGTCCCTGATGGTGTACTTCAAATATGTCAT
>CAZDRS010000392.1:0-2576 GCA_964507585.1 uncultured Dechloromonas sp. | reverse complement strand
CCAATGCCACGCTAAATTTTTGCCATGCGCCAGTCGTTGCCTGGTCATTGTTCAAGCCGTAAGCTGTTGCACCGGCAACAATTTCGCAATTGAGTAAATGAGGGAACAACAATCCCTGATCGAAGCAGTATTCGAAAATGCCACCATGTGAATCACCAATAACCAAGATACGTCGCCCTCTAGCCAGTCTATTGACCAAGCGTTTCCAAAGCTTCCTGGCAGATTTTCGGAGCTGAATGGCCATCAGATATCCAAAACCCTCGAAATTGCGTCGACCATCCGATTTATCGGAATATTTATAATGCAGGCCCGCGTCCCCAGATGGCAGGCATAGGGCGCATCGAAGGCATGTGAGCAGGGGGCGCAGGGTTCGGCGCTGCGGATCACGACGGCCCGACGACCGATCGGCCGCTGGTCGTCGGCATCGGCTGGCCCCATGAAATCGACGACCGGCACGCCCAGCGCGTCGGCCATGTAGGTGGCGCCGGAATCGACGCCAACGAAGCAGTCGAGGGAGCCGAGCAGCACCGGCAATTCGTCGAGCCCCCATTGGCCGGTCGTATCGATCACACGCCCTGCCGGCAGACTGGCGCACAGCGTTTCGGCCACTGCCCGGTCGGCATCGGTGCCGATCAGAACCAGGGTAGCCGCAGTGCGGCTGACGATCTGGCCGGCCAGCGCCTCGATTTGTGCCGCGTCGAGCGCCTTCATGCGGTTGCCAGCACCCAGCCCGAAGCCGACCAGCGGGCGCAGCAGTTTTGGCGACAAGGCGGCGAGCCGCGTCTGGCCGCTTTCTGTGCCGGCAACCTCGTTGGGTAGCGCCAGCAGAGCGGCATCCACCGCGATGTCGAAGCCAGCCAGCGCCCGCAAGGCGGTTTCGCGGAACAACTGCCCGGCGCGGTGCGGCTCGCCATGGGTCAGGAAGGGCCAGGCCAGGCGGGCGCTGCCTTGCCGGCGGTCGGCGAAAACCGACACCCGCCTCGGCACGCCGGCCCAGAAGGGCACCAGCAGGTTGGTCAGGTTGGGGCTGAGGATCAGCACCCCGTCGTAGCCCTCGGTCAGTTGATCGAGCAGCCAGCGCTTGCCTGCCCAGCCTTTGAAACCGTGTTTGGGCAGGGTCACGATGCGGTCGATGCTGTCCAGCTGACGGGCCAGCGGCACATTGACCGGGTGCAGCAGTGCGACGATTTCAGCCTCCGGCAACCGTGCGCGCAAGGCCCGAAAAACCGGCGTCGTCGCCACGAAGTCGCCGATCTTGGCAGTCTGGATGACCAGAATGCATTTGAGCGGAGTCGAGCGACGTAGCGCTGCCCGTAGCCACAGCATCGGCGCCAGCAGCCAGGTCAGCAGCAGGTAGATCACCGCACCGCCTCGTCGAGCACCTGCATGACGCCGGCGACATAGGCCTCGATCGAATAGCGCTCGGCCACCCGCTGGCGGCCGGCCTCGCCCATGCTGCGGCGCAATTCGCCGTCGGACAGCAGGCGGCGCAGCGAGGCAGTCAGCGCCGCCACATCGCCGTAGGCGTAGAGCAAGCCGGTTTCCTCATGGATCACCAGTTCGCGGATGCCGGTCACGTCGGAGCCGACCACCGGCTTGCTCGCCAGCATGGCTTCGAGCACGACGCGCGGCAGGCCTTCCTTGCTCGAACACAGCACGCAGACGTCCATCGCCTGCACCCAAGCCAGCGGCAACGACTGGAAGCCGACGAAACTGACCTGGTCGAGCAACCCGAGACGGGCCACGGCGCTTTCCAGTTCCTCCCGCTGCGGCCCTTCTCCGAGGATCAGGCAGGTCACCGGCAAGCCCTCGGCCTTCAGGTTGGCCACCGCCTGCAACAGGTGCAGCACGCCCTTGCGCACCGTCAGCTGGCCGACCGTACCGATGACCAATTCCTTGGCCGTCGGCGGCAGTTCGACCGGTGCCGGCAAAGCGATCCGGCTGTCGATGGCGTTATAGACCACGCGCAGCCGGTTCTCGGCGACATGCTGGGCGGCCAGCACGTCGGCCACGCCTTGGGACACGCAGATGATGCGCGTCGCGGTGCGATTGACCACGGCGGCCTCGTTGGCCTGCAGGGTCGGCTCGATCCGGCAATGCTGGACGACCGGCCGGCCGGCCGCCTCGGCTGCGAGATAGCCTTCCAGGTTCGACGACGGCTGGTTGTTCATGTACAACAGGTCGTAGCCGCCCTCTTCGAGCAGCAGCTTGAGCGCCGCGACACGCGGCTTGATCCGCCATTGCATCTCGATGGCCAGCACCGCCCGCTTCTTCAGCCGGCCGGACCACGACAGCAGGCCGCGCGCCACTTCCTTGGCCAGCTTGGCCCACAGCGGCTGCTTGCGGCTGGGCAGCACGATCAGCGGAATGCCGATGTCGGCCAGTTCCTCGGACAGCAAGCGCCCACTCTTGCCCTTCTTGTAGTCCTTGTAGAAACAGCAGGTGACGGCGAAGCGCGTGCGGTCGATGCGCTTCAACAGCTCGAACATGCTGTTGGTGCCGCCGCCCCATTCGTTGCCGGTGTCGAGCAGCAGGATGCGTTTCGGGGCGCTCATGCGGCGTTCCGGCGCAAGATG
>CAZDRS010000391.1:0-2577 GCA_964507585.1 uncultured Dechloromonas sp. | reverse complement strand
TGAGATCCATATACCCATCAACCCGAGACTTTGCGTACTCACTGATTTCCCAAAGATCAGGGACGACGATCAGCAGTTTTTTGTAGATGCGCTTGGCCCAGGCCTGATTGGCAACCAACGACAGCACCTTTTCACCGGGCTTCAAGCCACCACCCGATGCAAATGGTCGTTGCTGAGCAGGTTGTCGAGCCAGGACTCAAGGGCCTTATTGATGCTCAGATAGACCTTGATATCGACTGGCCCACCTTTGATGGGATACGCCTCACTGAGGCCAAACATGTCCGAATGCGATACTGCTTCGGCCAATTCCCAGTCTGGATAGAGCAGGATGGAGAATCGCGGATCACAGATCGTTTCACCATCTGCCTCAGACCACGAATGCTGCAATTGGACGTAATGGCAGCCTTGCGATGACTTCATCAATTCGAGGCAGATCGGGGAGAAATACCATTCCGCCTCAAACTGAATGCATTGATTGCAAGTCAGCAGATCGGGCGCAAGGCGCATCAACTTTAGGTAAATGCGCGTCGCCCACTTCATGTTCTCCGCCGAAGCCAGGGGATGAAGGTATTTTGCCATGATGGCTGCCTACGCTTGAGCCACCTTCACCTTCATCAGTTTATCGAGCAGATCATTGGCTTGGCTCGAAGGGTTGGCGACGACCAGTGCGATACGGCGCAGCATAAGTTTGGTGCGCCGCTGGCCCATGCGTTGCAGTTGGCGAAGATCGTCCACATTGACCGGGTGATTCGCCTCGAATGCGGTTTTGACAGACTCGTTGAGGCGCTTGATAGTCGCTTCAGCATTGGTGAATACTGCATCGACCTCTGCGATGCTCATCTTGCCAATCGGTTGCTGTTCCTGCTGTTTGTTTTCCTGGTTGTCAGACATTTCGACGATCTCCTATCGGTTAAACCGATGCAGCGATATGCCATATCGGTAAATTAATAGTAAATCGTCGGTTTTGCGGTGTACATCAGAAGAGCTAAAAACTGATTTTAAAAGACATCACTCCTAAAATTAGCAGAGCTTACGATGCCCAAAAAATCAGCAGCTGGCCAGAAATTTTCATTTATTCGATTTGGTACAAGCGCCGTCAGGAACCCCTGTTCCATCCATGTTTACAAAAAGCTTACCATCGTGAAACTTAAGCAATGGGAGAGATTCCCTCGCTAATGTTTCCAAAAACACATAGCCCTTTTCAATCTTAAATTGAAGATTTTTTGATGGGGATCCGGGAGCAGACCAACCTTGCTTCGTAAAAACGTACTTTGAGGTTCCGCAATCCCACTCCCCCATAATTGCATGATTTTTTGGAAACGCATATATCGACAACACGACGATTCCGACTGTTAATGGAATAGCGATCTTCCAGGAGACATCAGGAATTAGAGACAAAAATTTCATAGCCAGCCCATTTTTTACATCTTCAGCCATAAACCACCTCGTAGTAAGAAATTTATTGCAATTCACTCTCACAATTTGGGCAAGAGTAAACCGTCTTTGTTTCTGTTCCGAATATTCCAGCCACCGCTCCGCTTATCGAATAAAACCAAATATTTGGAATGTTAAGCGAGGGACTAAATGGATTTAGCAAAGCTAGCGATATGACGAATATAGTGTAGAGAATCAAGAGCAAGAACGGTATAAACCATACAAGCTTAAATTCACGCTTTTTGCGCACGACTCCAACTAAACCGACGTACCCACACTCAAGACAGGTCAAATTAGTATGCTGATTAAACTTTGCCAAATTTGCCCGAATTTTTTCTGGCAGCATTGTGCACGCTGCATCGCTCATACTCCCCCCAACTCAAAGCGTCCGCCCATAAAAAAATATACTCAGCTCAGCTCAGCTCAGCAGCCATTGTTAATTGCTGTACCAAGCAACCCGCGCACGATTTCTAAGCGAGACTCTACAGGGCCAGGTCCATTTGCTGAGATCTCGATCTGCTGAGCAAAAGTCATGCAGTGTGGCTTGTACTGCGAGTCATTTTCTTGCTTTGCCCTAAATTGTGCAGCCAACTGCTGAGCCTGATCTCCTTTTACGCTCACTGCCTTAGTTTGCGTAGCAGGAGCGTCTGCGCCCTTCCCACAAGCGGACACAACCGAGAGTACCGTCACTGCCATAATCAAATTACCAATTCGCATATTTCCCCCAAAACCAAAGATAACCGCTGGATCATCAACGCTGACAGGTAAATTGGCGTTTGTTTCCAGACTTCAGAACAGTACTTTCAAACTTTAAGCTCTTATCATTTAGTTCCCGTACCGTTAGCGTAGATTCGGTTTTTCCGGTATTTTTCACGTCACGGTAACTGCCAATTGCAACTGTCACCAAGGTCTGGTCAATCTTTTTGCCATCGATGGCGTAGTTCCCATCTATATACGTTGGTGTGCCATTGCTGCTAGCCCGGACCGCATAAATTCCATTGCTCTTAAATTCCCACAACTCTCTTGTTGTACCGCCATTGGGGTTTTCAGATTCGCAGCGCCACTCCCCCGACAAATTTTTTGTCGTAACACTTGGACCACACCCTGCCAGGATCGCCAGACAAGTAGTCATAGCGAATCGAG
>CAZDRS010000390.1:0-2580 GCA_964507585.1 uncultured Dechloromonas sp. | reverse complement strand
GCCGAAGCCGACAAGGCGAGCATCGAGGCTGCCGCGCTGGCCAATCCGGAAGCGCAGAAATTCATGGAAGGCAAGCCGGCCAAGAAGGTCATCGTCGTTCCCGGCCGTTTGGTCAATATCGTCGCTTAAGAGGCAAACATGCGCTTCCTGCTCGCCCTGATCGTCGCTGCAACGCTGTCCGGCTGCGGTTTTCATCTGCGCGGCGTGGGAAGCGGCAACCTGCCCTACAAGACGATGTACATCGCGATGCCGGAAACGGCCGAGGTGAACATCTGGCTGCAGCGCTACATCAAGGCCAGCGGCAGCACGACCATCGTCGACGAAAGCGAAGCCAAGGATGCGGACGCCATCTTCCAGCAACTGGGCGACAGCCGGCAGAAGACCATCCTCAGCGTCAACGCCCAGGGCCGGGTACGCGAATACCGCCTGCAACTGGATTACCGCTTCCGCGTCGTCAACCAGAAGGGCAAGGTGCTGGTGCCGCCCAACGAAATCAACCTGAGCCGCGACATCACCTTCGACGACTCGAACGTGCTGGCCAAGGATCTGGAAGAAGGCCTGCTCTGGCGCGACATGAACAACGACCTGGTCAACCAGATCATGCGTCGCCTGAGCATCATCAAGCCGAAGAACCCGGACGTCGAGGACGACGAGCAATAATGCTGCTCAAGAGCGAACAACTCGCCGCGCACCTCGAACGCGAGTTACGGCCGCTCTACGTGCTGTACGGCGACGAGCCGCTGCTCGTCCTCGAAGCGGCCGACGCCATCCGCGCCAAGGCCCGCCAGCAGGGCTACAGCGAGCGCGAAGTGCTGACCGTGCTGCCGCAATTCGACTGGGGCCTGTTGCTGGCCGCCGGCGGCAATATGTCTCTGTTCGGCGACAAGAAGTTGATCGACCTGCGCATCCCGACCGGTAAGCCGGGCAAGGAAGGCAGCACCGCCTTGCAGCAGTGGTGCCAGAACCTGTCGCCCGACAACATGCTGCTCATCACGCTGCCCGAACTCGACTGGCGCGAGGAAAAGGCGGCCTGGTTCACCGCCCTGGTCAATGCCGGCATCGCCCTCAAGCTCAATGCGCCGCCGCTGGCCGAGCTGCCGGGCTGGATCGCCGGCCGCCTGCGCCGCCAGCAGCAGAGCGCCGACCTCGACAGCCTGAAATTCATCGCCGAACGGGTCGAGGGCAACCTGCTCGCCGCCCACCAGGAAATCCAGAAGCTCGGCCTGCTCTATCCGGCCGGCCAGTTGAGCATGGCGCAGGTGCGCGATGCGGTGCTCAACGTTGCCCGCTACGACATCGAAGGCCTGCGCGAAGCGCTGCTGGCCGGCGATATCGGCCGCCTGAGCCGCACGCTGGACGGCCTGATGCAGGAAGGCGAAGCGCCGCCGCTGGTGTTGTGGGCAATGAGCGAGGAAATCCGCGCCCTGACGACCATCCGCGTCGGCCTCGATGCCGGACGCCCGGTCGATCAATTGCTCAAGGATGCGAAGGTGTGGGGGCCGCGGGCGATTCCGGTCAGGAAGGCGCTGCAGCGCCTGAACACTGCCGCCCTGGAGGCCGCCCTGCAACACGCCGGCAAGATCGACAAGCTGATCAAGGGCATCGGCCAGGGCAATATCTGGGAAGAATTCCTGCGCCTAGGGCTGCGCCTGACCACAGCCAAGGTCTAGGGAAGCGCTGAGCAAATCGTCATCCCCGCGCAGGCGGGGATCCAGTTCTTTGATTTCCCTGGATTCCCGCCTACGCGGGAATGACATTTCTGAATAAATCAGTGCCCCCTCGGCACCCGGCCAAATTCCGGCCTGGCGCAAACAAGCTGGAAAAACTTTACTCGGCTGTCTCAGCCGGTGCATCCGGCTCCAGGTTTTCCCAAATACAGGAACACTCCTGGCGAACATCGTGCAGTCCGGGTTTGGCCGATTCCTGCACCAGGCATTCGCCTTCGCATTCATCGGAAACCACCACCAGCTTCATCTCGCCATCGACGTGGCGCTCGCCATCCCAGTAGCTACAGGTCGCGCAGACCTTCACTTCGGTCGGCAAAATCAATTTTTCTGCCATCTGATCCTCGATGGATAACCCCAAATTCGTTGCGGGTAAGAGTTTACCCGGTTCTGGAAGTTCCCTCTAATTTGTCTGGCTATAATGCTCTTTTGCCTTGCACGATGACTACGATGGATATCAAGGAATACATGCAGACCGTCGGCCGCCAGGCCCGCGCCGCCTCCCGCCGACTGGCTGGAGCGACGACGGCCGAGAAGAACGCCGCCCTGCTCCACATCGCCGCCGCCATCCGCCGCGAAAGCGCCGCGCTGGTCGCCGCCAACCAGGAAGACCTGGCTGCCGCCAGGGCTGCCGGCCTCGAAACCGCCATGCTCGACCGCCTGACGCTGTCGGCCAAGGGCGTCGAAAGCATGGCCGAAGGCATCGAACAGGTCGCCAAGCTGCCCGACCCGATCGGCGAGATGAACGACATCAAGTACCGCCCGTCCGGCATCCAGGTCGGCAAGATGCGCGTGCCGCTCGGCGTCATCGGCATCATCTACGAAGCCCGCCCGAACGTCACGGCCGATGCCGCGG
>CAZDRS010000389.1:874-2591 GCA_964507585.1 uncultured Dechloromonas sp. | reverse complement strand
GCCCATCTGGCCAGGCTCCTGGACGCACCAGGCCATCCAGTCGAGCAGGTACTCGTAGTGCCCCTGGTCGCCGCCACAGACGTTCTCCAGCAGGTGGGACAGATACAGGTCGCAGCTCCCTGGGCGAGGCTCCACAGCGAAGCCGCGCCACAGATTGTAGACGTTCGGCGGATCCTGCTTGGGCAGGAACACGATGCTGTCGTACTGACGACGGTCGGGATGCTCGAACCACCACTTGCCCTGCTGGACATAGACGGGTCCGTCCTTCCCCATGACCTCGACCCGCTTGTTGGCGAAGCGGTTCTGGAAGTCCTCTCGGGTCTGCTTCACGAGGCGGGTCCGGCCCAGGGCGTAGTCGGGGACCTCCTCGATCACGCGGCACTTGCCACCGATGGAGCCAATCACTGCGAACTGCTCGTTGAGCCCGGCGAGGACCGGGTCTCGGGACACGGCCTTGGCACGCTCAATCGTGTGGACCGCGTGCTTGTGTGGGTTCTCCTTGTCAACAATCGACTCACTGATGCCCCACGCGGGGTCCATCAGGATGGAGTAGATGGTCTCATCTGGCACACCACCCCGGACCATCGAGCACACGCCCTCGAAGAGCCAACCTGATCGGCTGTTGTCCTTGCCCTCGAGCTTCGGCCCGAAGATCTCCACAGCGCCCTTCTGG
The DNA here is from genome assembly GCA_964507585.1 of uncultured Dechloromonas sp. GTDB lineage: Bacteria > Pseudomonadota > Gammaproteobacteria > Burkholderiales > Rhodocyclaceae > Azonexus. The sequence goes on along the minus strand of CAZDRS010000389.1, from coordinate 1,918 downwards.
CCGCCCTGGATGATGACCAGGGTCCGGTCGCTCAGGTTGTACTGCCTCAGCTCCTCCAGGCTCTCGATCTTGGGCACGTTGCCGCTGACGACGACCTTGTCCTGCTCGGCAGCCTTGAAGCCCAGGGAGGCCCCGGACTGGACGGGCGCGGCCTTGGTGAAGCCGCCGATGTCATAGGCGTTCTTGTTGAACTTGACGACCTCGGAGAGCGAGGGCTTCCGCCCCTTCCTGAGCTTGCGCTCGTCCGGGATGTTCCAGGTCCACGGCAGACGCATGATGCGGTCGAGGTTGTGGCAGTTGTCGCCCGTCAGCAGGTGGCTGATCTGCAGGTTGTAGAGCTTCAGGTCCTCGGCCACCTTCTCATCGCCGACGATCGGGACAGGCGTGGCAAGCCGCCACAGGACCCAGTAGCCGCCGCCAGAGTAGATGACCAGAGTGGCCTCGGGCAGGACGTCCGGCCACCGCTCGTTCAGCAGGCCCCTGATCCTGACCAGCTCGGCGTCGAGATCCTCGCCCGCGCGGCTGTCGATGTCGACATGGAGCCAGCGCATCTCAGCGAGATCAGTGAGCTCGGCCTTCTTGTTCATGTCAGTCATCGGCGGGTTGACCGAGACATACATGTTGTTCACGCCGTTGTGCTCGGCGATGAACTTGAGGGCGTCGTCCTTGGACGCCGGGCGGAAGGTGTGTGACACGAGGCGCTTGTTGTCAACCTTGGCGAACAGGTGCCATGGCCCCTCGGGTGCGAACTCCTCCAGGAAGGCAAGAACCTTCCCGTTCAACTCGGGCGTGACTTCAATCATTGCACCAGCATGCCCCGCAGCTCCTCCGCCCGCAATCCATTACGCCAGTGCCTCGCGGCAAGGCGCTCCAGCTCGTGGCGGTTCACTCGTCCCAGAGTGTCTGCAGCTGTCCGGCCATCGAACAGCAGCCACTCATCCTTGACTTGCAGGAGGAGCCAGGCCCTCCCGCCCCTCATCCGTCTCAGCTTCAGCCAGTTGCGCTGCTGGGGCGTGAAGTGCTCGACCCGGACCACAGCCTCGC
>CAZDRS010000389.1:0-853 GCA_964507585.1 uncultured Dechloromonas sp. | reverse complement strand
AGGGTTCTCCACTGGTATCGCGTTCAATGGCTTCAGCCACTGGATGACGCGACGTCGCATGTGCTGCTCGCTCACTCATCATGCTCCATCTCCAACACTTCAGGGGTGAACACGCTGACAGCCACCCCGGCCTCCCTGAGCATCGTGTCAGAGGCGCTGCCGGGGAAGGCCCACTCGAGGTTGATGTTGGCCTTCTGGATCGCCACCAGCCGCTTGATCCCTGCCTGGATCACCATTCCGGCGCACCTTGAGCAGGGGAGCAGAGGAGACATGTAGATGGTCGCCCCGTCGACGGATGACACCGCGTTCATGATGGCATTCGTCTCAGCGTGGACCACCATGTCCAGCTTGGTCGGTCGATCGTGGTATCGCCCAGGGCTGTCGTCAACCCCGCGCGGGAAGCCGTTGTAGCCGATCCCAAGCACCCGCCTCTGGGCATCGACGATCACCGCGCCAACTTTTGTTGACGGGTCTTTTGACCACTGGCCCACGTGGTGAGCCAGCTTCAGGAACCTGAGATCCCACTTCGTGAGTCCTATCGCTGCAAGGTCCATGACCGCATCCTCTTGCTCAGGGTGGCGTCGAGGCGGAGGACCTTGTAGGCGAACTCACCGCCCTCCACCCGCTGTTGACAGATGAACACATCGCCAGCCACGGCTGCCCGGAAGGCGCGGACGGCGGTCTCCTTCTTCTGGCCATTCAACCCATAGAGATGCTGCCCGATGTGGTAGGTTAGCCACTGCCCCGGCTTGGCCTTGCGAAGCCAGTCATCGAATATTTCCACGTCTAACATGAACGCACTCCTCAACCCATGCTGTCGCCCCAAGACCGACCACACTCGGTGTCGACCTTG
>CAZDRS010000388.1:0-2601 GCA_964507585.1 uncultured Dechloromonas sp. | reverse complement strand
TGTTGCTGCGCATTGAAAACTGACCCCTTTTCGAGGGTTATGCGCACTGAAAATTGACCCCGGTGATTAACCTACCTGCTCATTTTTTGAGCGGGACGAAAGGAGATGATCACCATGAATATGATGGGCAAGATTCGGCGGTTGCATTACCGGGACGGGATGTCGATCAAGGAGATTTGCCGGCAGACCGGGCTGGCGAGGAACACGGTCCGGTGCTGGTTGCGGGCCGGCGAAGGCGCCGAACCGAAATACGAGCGCAAGGAGCGCGAGACTGTTCTGACGCCCTACGAGGATCGGCTCAAGCAATGGCTCGAAGCCGATGTTCGGCGAGCCAAGCGCGACCGGCGCACCGCCCTGGCGCTGTTCGGGCAACTGCAGCAACTCGGCTTCACCGGTAGTTACACCCGCGTCAGCGAGTACGTCCGGCGCTGGCGCGACGACGGCGGCAAAGACCTCAAGGCTGCCTTCATCCCGCTCAAATTCGAATTCGGCGAAGCCTTCCAGTTCGACTGGAGCGAAGAGAGCCTGCTCATTGGCGGCGTTTATCGCAAGATTCTGGCCGCTCACACCAAGCTCTGCGCCAGTCGTGCCTTTCATCTCTCAGCCTACCCGACGCAGAGCCACGAAATGCTCTTCGACGCCCACACACGGGCTTTCCGGGCCTTCGGTGGCATCCCGAGACGCGGCATTTACGACAACATGAAGACGGCGGTCGACAAGGTCGGCGTCGGCAAGCGACGGATCGTCAACACGCGCTTTGCCGCCATGGCCGCACACTATCTCTTCGACCCAGACTTCTGCAACGTCGCCTCGGGCTGGGAGAAAGGCGTCGTCGAGAAGAACGTGCAGGACAGCCGGCGGCGAATCTGGCAGGATGCTGGCAAGGAACGCTTCGGCAGCTTTGCCGAGCTCAACGCCTGGCTCGATGCACGGTGCAAGGCACTGTGGGCGGAATTGCCGTACCCGGAACTCGATCACCTGACCATTGCCGACGCCCTGACGATGGAACGCGATGCCCTGATGCCGATGGTGCCGATCTTCGACGGTTACGTCGAAACGATCGTGCCGGTGTCGAGCACGTGCCTGGTCAGTCTTGAGCGCAACAAATACTCGGTACCCTGCGAGTTCGCCCACCAGAAACTCAGCCTGCGCCTCTATCCGGAGCGGGTTGAGGCCCACAACGAAGACGGCATCGTGGCGATTCACGTGCGTAGCTTCGAGCGTGGCGACGTGATCTACGACTGGCGACACTACATTCCGCTGGTCGAGAGGAAGCCGGGCGCCCTGCGCAATGGCGCGCCCTTCGACGGCCTTCCCCCAGCGCTCCAGCAACTCCGGTCCGCACTGATCAAACGGATCGGCGGTGACCGGCTGATGGCCGACGTGCTGGCCTGCGTTCCCAAGCACGGCCTGGAACCGGTGCAGGTGGCCGTCGAGCTGATTCTCGACTCGGGCAACACCAGCGCAGAGTACGTCAAGAACGTGCTCTCAAGGCTCAGCGAGACGCCGCCGCCGGCCACGGTCGAAACGACGCTCACCGTCGAGGAGCCGCCGATTGCCGATGCCAGCAGGTATGACCGTTTGCATCGGGAAGAGGTCGATCATGCGTGAAGTCGTCGCCGAACTGAAAGCCTTGCGCCTGCACGGCATGGCGTCGCGCTATGAGGAGATCCTGGCCGAGGGCGGATCAAGAATCCAGACTGCCGAATGGCTGATTCGTGCCTTGCTCGATGCAGAGGGTACCGACCGGCACGCCCGGTCGATCCGCTACCAGATGGGGGCCGCGCGATTCCCGGTGCATCGCGATCTGGCGAGTTTCGACTTTGGACAATCCAAGGTCGACGAGAAACAGATCAAGCAGTTGGCCGCCACCGAGTTCGTCGATTCGGCAGCCAACCTCGTCTTCGTTGGCGGCACCGGAACCGGCAAGACGCACCTGGCGACGGCGCTCGGCATCAAGGCGATCACGCAGCACGGAAAACGGGTGCGTTTCTTCTCGACAGTGGAACTGGCGAATAGCCTGGAACTGGAGAAGGCCGCCGGCAAGCAAGGGCGACTGGCCTACAGCCTGATGCATGTCGATCTGGTCATCCTCGACGAGCTCGGTTACCTGCCGTTCAGCCAGGCAGGAGGGGCGCTGCTCTTCCACCTGCTCTCAAAGCTCTACGAGCGGACGAGCGTGATCATCACGACCAATCTGACCTTTGCCGAGTGGCCGGCGGTGTTTGGCGACGCCAAGATGACGACGGCGCTGCTCGACCGGCTGACCCATCACTGCCATATCGTCGAGACCGGCAACGAGTCGTTCCGGTTCCGCCAGAGCAGTCAGACCGCGAAAGCGCGGGTCAAGGCACGGGAGCAGAGCCGGCGCGGAAAGGTGGCCGATGCGGTGGCTGGTGTGCAGACCGCACTGGAGGCGGAAACGGAACCGTTATGAGGGCGCCGCGCGGCGGAAATCGGCTGCGGGCTTCGCCCTCCGCCGCTTCCCGCCGCGCACTTTCATCGACTACACTTATCCACAGCAGCTCAATGACGAGCGGCTATCACCCCGGGGTCAAAATTCAACGCGCACGGGGGGTCAAAATTCAATGCGCGCGGACA
>CAZDRS010000387.1:0-2602 GCA_964507585.1 uncultured Dechloromonas sp. | reverse complement strand
CGCCGTCGAGGATCAGAAGGAAGGCATGGCGGCCTTCGTCGAGAAGCGCAAGCCGGTGTTCAAGAACCGCTGAAGCCGGCGACCTTGCATCTTTTCGTCGACATCTCCAGCCACGGCTTCGGGCACCTGGCGATTACCGCGCCGGTGCTCGACATCCTTGCCGCCAGCCTGCCGGGGCTACGCCTGACGCTGCGCACCAGCCTGCCCCCGACCAAGCTGCACCAGCGCATTCACGCCCCTTTCGAACTGCTGCGGGGTAGTACGGATTTTGGCTACGTGATGATCGACGCCACCCGCATCGACCTGCGGGCAAGCGCCGCTGCCTATCGGGCCGCCCATGCCGGGTGGGCGACGCGGGTAGCGGCGGAACGCAGTTTCCTGTCCGAACTGCGCCCCGATCTGGTATTGAGCAATGTCAGCTACCTGCCGCTGGCCGGTGCGGCCCAGGCGGGAATCCCCGCCCTCGCCCTGTGCTCGCTGAACTGGGCCGATTTGTTTGCCCACTATTTCGGCAACGAGGCGTGGGCCGCCCCCATCCACGCCCAGATGCTGGCTGCCTACCGTTCAGCCAAGCGCTTCCTGCGCGTCACACCGGGCATGGCGATGCCCCAGCTCGACAATCGGGAAGCTATCGGCCCGATTGCCGCACAGGGCAACAGGCACGATCTCGGCTTGGGCCAGGACAAGGCCGTGCTGATCGCCATGGGCGGCATCGCCCACCACCTGCCGGTCGATCACTGGCCGCGCCTGCCGGGGGTTCGCTGGCTGGTCGCCGGCGACTGGCAATGCAGCCACCCGGATGCCATCCCGCTCGAATCCTTCGGCCTCGGCTTTACCGACCTGCTCTGCTCGGTCGATGCGGTGATCACCAAGCCCGGTTACGGCACCTTCACCGAAGCAGCCTGCAATGGCACGCCGGTGCTCTATCAACGGCGCGAGGACTGGCCGGAGCAGGATTGCCTGATTGACTGGCTGGAGGAAAACGGCCGTTGCTGCGAGATCGACGGGGAAGACCTGTTGCACGGCAAAGTAGGCGCCGCGCTCGAACGACTCTGGCAGTCGCCCGCTCCGCCGCTCCCCGTGCCGGATGGGGCACGGCAGGCAGCCGAACTGATCAGAGCGGCCGGAAGCCGAGCTTCTTGAGCAGTTCGCCGGTTTCGCACACCGGCAAACCCATCACCCCGGTATAGCTGCCGGACAGGTGTTCGACGAACATCCCGGCCCGCCCCTGGATACCGTAGGCGCCGGCCTTGTCCATCGGCTCGCCGGTCATCACGTAATGGCGGATTTCCTCGTCGTCGATGGTGCGAAAACGCACTTCGCTGGCCGACAACAGGTATTCCGTGTGGCCGAGATGGTTGATGGCAACCCCCGTCAAGACGCGGTGGGTACGGCCGGACAGGCGCTTCAGGATACGAATGGCGTCGGCCATATCCGTCGGCTTGCCGATGATCTCGCCCTCGAATTCGAGGGTGGTATCGGCCGACAGCACCGGACGCATCGGCAGGCGGCGCTCTTCGACGATTTTCAGGCCGTGGATGGCCTTGGCCCGGGCGATCCGTTCGACGTAAACCACCGGGTCTTCATTGAACAGCGGCGTTTCATCCGTTTCCAGGTCGGCCCGCATGCCGTCGCGGAAGACGACGGTATCGAAATCGATGCCGATCTGGTGCAGCAATTCACGACGGCGAGGACTACGCGAAGCAAGGTAGATACGCATCATCCCTCCCGATGGTACGGATGGTTTTTCAGCACGCTGACGGCACGATAAAGCTGTTCGCATAATAGCAGCCGGGCCATGCCGTGCGGCAGGGTCAGGCTGGACAGGCGCAGCTTGTCGTCGGCCTGCTGCTTGAACTCTTCGTCCAGACCGTCGGCGCCGCCAATCAGCAGCGCCACGTCGCGACCGTCCTGCATCCACACCTCCAGCCGCTTGGCCAGCTTCAGCGTGGTCAGGTCGTCGCCCTTCTCGTCGAGCACGACGATGCGGCAACTGCCCGGCAAGGCTTCGCGGATACGCGCTTTTTCAGCCGCCAGCAGTTGTTCGCGGGTTTTGGAGCCGCGCGGTTCGGGCTTGATTTCCGTCACGCTGGCCAGCAGTTCGCGCGGTATGCGCTTGAGGTACTCGGCGCAGCCTTCGCTGACCCAAGCGGGCTGGCGATGGCCGACGGCGAGGATGGCCAGCTTCATTCGCCGGCGGCCTGCTCCGCCTGCTGCTTGCGACGCTGGGCCGGCGTGACCTGCCACAGCTCTTCGAGGTTGTAGTAAGCACGCACCGAGGGCTGCATGACATGGACGACGACGTCGCCAATATCGACCAGCACCCATTCGCCGGCGTCCTCGCCCTCGACCGAGACGATCTCGCCGCCGGCTTCGCGCACCTTGTCCTGAACGTTGCGGGCCAGCGCCTTGACCTGGCGGTTGGAGTCGCCGGTGGCAATGACCAGGCGGTCGAACAGCGAGGTCAGCTTGGTGGTGTTGATGACTTCAATGTCCTTGCCCTTGATGTCTTCGAGGGCGTTGACGACGATTTTTTGCAGCTTGCGGATGTCCATCAGGAATTTCGGTAAAGAGAATGCGTTTGAATATAGTCGAGAACCTC
>CAZDRS010000386.1:0-2606 GCA_964507585.1 uncultured Dechloromonas sp. | reverse complement strand
GCATGCGCGACATGACCGGGTGCGCGTCGGCATTGATCGTCAGCATCGTGTAGCTGTGGATCAGAACACCCGCTGGGTTCTTCCAGGCTGCCCAGAGTCCGGCAATGCCCATAGGCTTTCGGTCAGCACGTGAGATGCGTGCGGGCACTGCTTTCCCTGTACGCCAATCCGGTTCGTAGATGGCTTCAGCCGGAATGATGCAATGTCGCCCCAGTTTCCAAGCATCACGGTAGCTCGGCTTCTCGTGAACGGTTTCAGACCGCGCGTTGTATGTGCGTCGAGCAATAGTGGCATCCTTCGACCAATGGGGAATCAGGCCAAACGAGCCCACGAGTAATTCCCGGAATGGCACAGCTTCATCGCCGACATCAGCGAATTCATGTTTCCGAACAAACGGCCCGTGGTAGCCAGGCCAAAGGCTGGGCTTGAGTCCCAACGGCAAGTCACGAACGCCAAAATTTGCGTGGAGTCGAGCCGGGTCTGTTTGAGGGTCATAGTGAGAGCACATGTCCAAAGGTTATCAAACAAAACCGTCAGTCTGTGGCACGCCCGGCAAAGGGGCTCAGCCATTCCATGCGAAATGGTTGCCGCAGGCATACAGTATTGCACTCTACTGAATGCTGTATAAAATTACAGTATTCAAGGAGAGCAAGATGATAAGAATCGTATGCCCACACTGCCATACCCCGTTATCCAGCGCAGAACTTGAGCAGATCACCATCAACGGGCAATTGAACCTCGTGTGTCCCGAATGCTCAGCAGTACTGGTTTCTGAGCGACAGGCTGGTCCGGAAAGCCATTCAATCGACGAGCACTACGCGGATGACGTTGCGGCCCATGCCTGAAGTTGCATTCGCTTCGGGTGTCTTCATCCCTTTACCGGGAGCACCAAAACTTGCCCTGCCTCTCGATGAGGTACGGGTTTCAGCAGGCTTTCCCAGTCCAGCAGCAGACTACGAGGACAAGCGGCTGGATATCAACGAATACCTCGTTCGCAATCCCGTCTCAACCTTCTTTTTCTCCGTCCAAGGGGATTCAATGGAAGGCGCCGAGATATTCGATGGTGACATCCTTGTTGTCGATAAAAGCGTTCGTCCCAAGCACGGCCATATCGTGATCGCCTTCGTGGATGGTCAGCGACTGGTGAAGCGGTTGTATCGACGCGCAGGCCGTGTCGCTCTTGTCGCTGAAAACCCGAAATATCCTGCACTGGACATCGGCGAGGAGCAGGAACTCGTCGTATGGGGTGTCGTTGTTGGCAAATTTAAGCGGTTCGGGGCATGACGTGCCTGTTTTCGCGCTAGTCGACTGCAACAATTTCTACGCCTCGTGCGAGAAGCTTTTTGACCCCAAACTGAAAGACCGGCCTGTTGTTGTCCTTTCAAACAACGACAGCTGCGTTGTAGCCCGCTCCGCCGAGGTAAAAAAGCTTGGCATACCAATGGGAGCACCGTGGTTCAAACTGCGTGACGAAGCAAGACGCTACGGGATTGTCGCTTTCAGTTCCAACTACGCGCTGTACGCAGACCTGAGCAATCGCGTGGTGCAAGTACTGAGCGATTTTTCCCCCAGCATAGAGGTCTATAGCATCGACGAGAGCTTTCTCGACCTCTCGGGTTTCAAGCGGCTCGGTTATCAAACCTATGGTGCCGAAATTCGACAGCGCGTGGCTGACTGGCTTGGGCTGGCGGTATGCGTTGGCGTGGGCACGACGAAGACGCTCGCCAAGCTCGCGAATCACGCCGCCAAGAAAAACTTGGCGGGCGCTGATGGTGTTTGCGACTTCACCACGATGGACGAACACGAGCTAACCAAGCTGTTCTCCTGCATTGATGTGAGCGAAGTCTGGGGTGTCGGTCGCAAAATCTCGGCAAGGCTTGAAGCAATGGGCATCCACACCGTGCAACAACTACGCGATTCAGAAGCTGAGACAATTCGCTCTCAGTTCTCCGTGGTGCTTGAGCGAACGGTTCGCGAGCTACGCGGTGTGTCATGCCTTGACCTGCAAGAGGTTGTGCCGGAAAAACAGCAAATCATGTCCAGTCGGTCGTTTGGCCAACTGATCTATGACTTGGCCGATCTGGAGGAAGCAGTCGCCAACTACGTCGGAAAGGCGGCAGAAAAGCTACGGGCTCAGGGATCACTGGCGGGAGCCGTACAGGTCTATATACGCACGAACATTTTCAAGCCTGATGTACCGCAGTATCAGCGTTCATTCACTGTGCCATTGCCAGAAGCCTCCTCCGATACCCGCGTGCTGACCAAGTGGGCATTGAAAGTCCTGCGGCGCATCTATCGGCCGGGGTACGGCTATCACAAGGCAGGAATCACGCTGATGAATATCGCACCAGCGGCCAATCAGCAATTTTCGCTCTTCGCTTCAGGCGGTGCTGGTGATGCTCGTTCCCAGGCACTCATGGGCGTGCTTGATGGGATCAATGGGAAGTATGGTCGAGGAACGGTGCGCCTCGCCGCCGAGGGGGTTGAAAAAGCCTGGCAGATGCGTCGAGGCAATCTCTCTCCTGGCTACACAACGGATTGGGATAGCTTGCCCGTGGCACTGGCACTTTTGTGAGTCGTGGAAAAGGGAGCTTTAGCCATATGCC
>CAZDRS010000385.1:0-2617 GCA_964507585.1 uncultured Dechloromonas sp. | reverse complement strand
TTAGCGGTGTCTTTTGCCTTAGCCATGAACACGATCCATAGAATTCGAGAAAACCATAAATTTTACCACAACTTAGCTGCGATTTGCCTTGCTGCTGAGGAACTGGATGTAGGCCTGTTTTTCGGCGGCAGAGAGGCCGGCGACGCCGAATTGCTGGGCCTTGGCCTGCAGTTCGTCGAAGGCGCGTTTTTCGCCGCCGGCCTGCAGTTTTTCCAGCGTGTCGCGGAATTCCGTTTCCGCGCCTTCTTCGTCAAACGGCAGGCCGAGAAGTTCCGAAGCGGCGTTTTCGATCACGCTTTCCTCCGGCAGTCCGCGCAGTTGTTCGCGCAGCACGGCGTAGCTGGCCAGTTCGCGATTGGCCGAAACTAGTTGGTGCAAGCGGGTCAGCGCGGCGCGTTCGGCGGTGTCGGGGAGTAGGTCGATGGGCAGTTGGGCCGCCCATTGCGGCTTGTGCAGCACGATGCGCAGCAGGTTGCGGGTCAGCGAGGGTGCCGTGCGCCGGGCCTTGGGGGGCGGGGGCGGTGTGTAGGACTTGAGTTCGCACAAGCGCTCGACTTCGGCCTGGGCGAAACCGCTGGCCTCGGCCAGGCGCTTGACCAGTTGCAGGCGGAGCAGCGGGGTCGGCAGTTTGTGCAGCAGCGGCTTGGCTTCGTAGATCAGCCGCGCCTTGCCTTCCGAGCTGGTCAGGTCGCAGCGTTGGGCCAGTTCGCGCAGCAGGAAATCGGACAGCGGCATGGCCTGGGCGACCAGGCGGTCGAATTCGGGCTTGCCGAATTCGCGGATGAAACTGTCCGGGTCGTGCTCGGCGGGCAGGAAGACGAAACCGATCTGCTTGTTGTCGGCCAGCGCTTCGAGGGCGTTTTCCAGGGCGCGCCAGGCGGCCTTGCGGCCGGCGTTGTCGCCGTCGAAGGAGAAGACGATGCGGTCCACCTGGCGCAGCAGCTTTTGCACGTGGGTCGGCGTGGTCGCCGTGCCCAGGGTGGCGACGGTATTGCCGACGCCGTTCTGCGACAGGGCGATGACGTCCATGTAGCCTTCGGTGACGATGGCGGTATTGGTCTCGCGCAGCGCCTGGCGGGCTTGCGGCAGGCCGAACAGTTCGCGGCCTTTTTCGAAGAGCGGGGTTTCCGGCGAATTCAGGTACTTCGGTTCGCCCTGGTCGATGATGCGGCCGCCGAAGGCGATGATCTCGCCCTTCGGATTGACGATGGGGATCATCAGCCGGTCGCGGAAACGGTCGTAGCGGCGGCCGGCCTCGTTCTCGATAATCAGGCCGGCGACCTTCAGTTCGTCGGCGTTGTAGTCGGGAAAGACGGCTTCGAGGTTCTGCCAGCCATCCGGCGCGTAGCCGATGCCGAAGCGAGCGGCCACTTCGCCGGATAGGCCGCGTTTCTTGCAGTATTCGATGGCGCGCGGCGAGGCCTTGAGCTGCGCCTTGTAGTAGGCGGCGGCGCGGGCCATGACTTCGATCAGGGTGCGGGTCTGGCCTGGTTTCTCGTCATGGAAGCTGCGCCCTTCGCTTTCCGGCACCGCCATGCCGGCGCGGCTGGCCAGATCCTTGACGGCATCGACGAAGCCCATGCCCTGGTATTCCATCACGAAGCCGATGGCCGTGCCATGGGCGCCGCAGCCGAAGCAGTGGTAGAACTGCTTGGTCGGGCTGACCGTGAAGGACGGCGATTTCTCGTTGTGGAACGGGCAGCAGGCGGCGTAGTTGGCGCCGGCTTTCTTGAGCGGCACGTAGCTATCCACCAGGTCGACGATGTCGACCCGGGCCAGCAGATCCTGAATGAACGACTCCGGAATCATTTTTAGGATCGAGGATTCAGGATCGAGGATCGAGTGAGGGGGTGCTAGGCAACTGAATCCTCGATCCTAATAACTAGCCCGCAAGGGCTGCTTTCACCAGCTTGGACACCTCGGCCATGTCGGCCTTGCCGGCCAGTTGCGGCTTGAGGACGCCCATCAGCTTGCCCATGTCGGCCGGGCCCTTGGCGCCGGTCTGCACCACGGCGGCGGCGACGGCAGCAGCGACTTCCGCGCTGCTCATCTTTTCGGGCAGGTAGGCGGAGAGGATTTCGATCTCGGCCTTTTCGATGTCGGCCAGATCCTGGCGATTGGCGGCTTCGTACTGGGTGACGCTGTCCTTGCGCTGCTTGACCAGCTTTTCGATGACGGCGGCGACGGCGGTGTCGTCGAGCTCGATGCGCTCGTCGACTTCCTTCTGCTTGATGGCGGCGTTGAGCAGGCGGATGGCGGACAGCTTGGCCGCTTCCTTGGCCTTCATGGCCGCTTTCATGTCTTCGGTGATACGGGCTTTTAGGCTCATGTTCGACTTTCTAAAGCAAAAAGCCGCCGGCTGTTGAGGCTGGCGGCTCTTTTTTGTGCGGAAGCGTACTGGGTTAGTACAGCTTCGGCGGCAGGGTCAGGCTACGGAGGCGCTTGTGCTGACGTTTAACGGCAGCGGCAGCCTTGCGCTTGCGCTCGGTCGTGGGCTTTTCGTAAAACTCACGGGCGCGCAGCTCGGTCAGAAGACCAGTCTTTTCGACGGTGCGCTTGAAGCGGCGGATAGCAACTTCGAACGGCTCATTTTCTTTGACGCGAATGCTCGGCATAT
>CAZDRS010000384.1:0-2637 GCA_964507585.1 uncultured Dechloromonas sp. | reverse complement strand
GGCAGGCGGATCTGTGCCCATTCATATTCAACCATGCTGTATCTGTTATCAAACACGAATTAAGCGAACAATCGGCTATCTATCCAAGTGGAGTCGCCATGAGTTCGCTAGCCATACCGTTATCCGAAGACCCATCCGCAACCAGTAACGTATCTCGGATTCCAGGCAACAAAGGGATTTGGGTTGGAATCACCTGCGAGTTCGTCGAGTTCCTCGTTCTCTTTGCGGTCTATTTTGTTGCCCGTGCACACTTCCCGGAGTCATTTGACGCGGGGAGCGAAAAACTGTCGCGTGTTGCCGGAACCGTCATTACCCTGCTGATGGTGACCAGTAGCTTCTTCATTGCTTGCTCCGTGGTCGCAATACGTGCCAACAAGCGCAGGCAGTCGCTCTACTGGCTAATTGCAGGCCTTGTTCTGGCTCTCGGCTACCCCGTCGCGAAATATCTCGAGATTCAATGGAATCTAAGTCATGGCATCAATGGCGAGTCCGGGATTTTCTTCACGGTTTACTACTACCTGACCTTCAATCATCTGGTGCATGCCACCTGGGGAATTCTGGGGATTCTCTGGGTTCTGGCCCGCCATCTGGCCGGAGGATATTCGGCCGAGGATTACGCAGGCCTGGAAGCACTCGCCAGCTATTGGCACGCGACGGACATCATCTGGCTCGTCATATTCCCCTTCTTCTACGTCCTGGTGTAACCATGAATCCGATCCAAACATCTCCATCGACCTCCTATCGCCCTTTGATAACGACATGGCTGACATTGGTGGGTTTGACCATCATCAGCGTTTTGCTTAGCCAATGGCTACACGGAGCCGCTTGGTTGCAATTGCTGGTGGCTGCAATCGTCTGGGTCAAAGGCGACTTGATTGCGAGGCATTTCATCGAAACGCACATCGCTCACCCGTTCATTCGCCGCGTTACCCATTCCTTTATCGCGTTCACGCCTGCCGCCTTGGTGTTGACCGCATTCTTTGGCAGGGAATTCGCTCGTTTCGCATCGATCTGAGACAACTTCAGGGTTCATCCTCCGAACACGGGAGCGGTAAAGTGCCGCCCAAGGAATTTAATCGATTCATATAGCTACCCATCGGCAAACATTCCGGAGCCACGGACATTTCACGCAACATTCGAATGCTTGCTGACAGACTCCAAGCCCCATAACGCTCCACGCTCATCGTGACTTTGCCCGGTCATGGCGTGGCCACCAGATACAGTCGGCTATTGGGTTGCCAGGCATAGTCGGTGAATGCCGCCAAAGCCGCTTGCAGATCCTGATCGTCGCGCAATTCAAAAGCATTGAATCCACAGCGACTCAGGAAATACAACTGATCGCGCATGATGTCACCGACCGCACGCAACTCACCCAAGAATCCATGGCGGGTGCGCAGCAGTTGGCCGGTCGAATATCCCCTGCCATCCGCAAAGCTGGGAAAGTGGACGGCGATGAGTGACAGCTTGCCGAGATAGGGCAACAGGCGTTCCGGCTCGTCATCCGGCATCAGCAGAACCCCTGTGCCCAGAATGGCATCAGCCAATTGGCTCGCATGCTCCTCAAAGACTTGTAGCGGAAGAATGGCTTGCCTTCTGCCACCCAAGACATCGCTGACGGCGATACCCGACCCGCTCCAGGATTGCCAGAGATTCTCGACAATCGAGCCATCTTTAATGATTTGCTTCATGGATGCCTCCGTACACGGCAAGCTTGAACGGAGTCAGCCCGACACGTTCGACGGTGTCGATGAATAGCTCACCCTCGTGACGAAGTCGAACATAGGTTTCAAGCAGAGTATTGATCGTCTCGGGAATATCCGCCGCTGCAAACGATGGGCCTATGACCCGCCCAATATTGGAGCGATTTCCTTCCCGCCCGCCAATCGTGACCTGGTACCACTCCTCGTTGTTTTTATCGACGCCGAGAATCCCGATATGCCCGATATGGTGATGGCCGCAGGCATTGACGCACCCCGAGATATTGAGCTCCAGTGGCCCCAGATCGAAGAGATAGTCGAGTTTGTCGAAGCGCTCCTGAATTGCCGCAGCAACAGGAATCGACTTTGCATTTGCCAGGGAACAGAAATCGCCCCCCGGGCAACAGACGACATCCGTCAGTAAGCCAATATTTGGCGATGCCAATCCATAGGCACTGGCAATTGCCCATAGTTCGAACAAATCGTTGTGGGCGACATGCGGAAGGATCAGGTTCTGCTCATGCGTCACCCGAATCTCGCCGGCACTAAATCGATCCGCCAGTACGGCAATGGCATCCATCTGATCCGCCGTTGCGTCACCCGGCGGGATACCGGTTTTCTTCAACGAGAGGGTGACGATCCGATAACCGGGTTTGCGATGCAGGGCTACATTCCTCGCCACCCAGCGCGAATAGCTACGGTTGTTTCGCAAGGCATCCAGATTGGCCGGATCGTGCGGAAAATCGTCCTCATAGCTTGGGCCGGCAAAGAAAGCCTCCATGGCAGCAAAGCCTGCTTCGGAAATCGTATTTGGCCCGTTTCTCGAATAGGCCCATTCGCTCTCGACTTCCTGCGAGAATTTTTCCGGGGTCAGGTCTTTAACCAGGATCTTGATGCGCGCCTTGTATTTGTTGTCGCGCCGGCCGTAGCGGTTGTAGAC
>CAZDRS010000383.1:0-2637 GCA_964507585.1 uncultured Dechloromonas sp. | reverse complement strand
CATCACCGTGCAATGCCCGGGAACGATTACGGTGCATGCGAGCAAGAAGAGTTTTTCGGGGCCAGCGAGTCAGAACGCGAAGCTGCCGACATTCCCGAGCAATGTTTGCATTTCATGCCTGCTTGCCGCTGCCAAAAGCGGTGCGCCGTTCTCCCCCAAGGTTTGAGTGATGGCCTCTTCTTTATGGTCTACGCTGTCGCGTCCGCCAATCGAAACCGTTGATGGAAATGCACACAGCTATATTCTTGTCGACGCCGCGCAGATTGAGAAATTCAGTCGGGTGTTTTCAAACATGGGCGGTGTGGCTTCGGGCCATGTCGCGTTGTTCGGCAATACGCTCGCACCTGAACGTTACGACGCTACACCACACCTGTTTGAAGTTCAGGGAGATAAACACTGGGCACAATTTGCCCGAAAGCTATCTCAATCGGAAGCAGGCGCTGGCGCGATCAGCTACCTGATTTCGCCTATTGACCTCTCGGAGCTTGCTGTCCGACTCAAGCGGCGCCTCGATGCCAGCCTGCCCGACAATGTGGACTGCGTGAACCGTTTCTTCGATGGACGCATTACCCCTCACTTGCACGCATGCCTCAGCGACGGACAACGGGCAGGGTTCTTTTCAGTTGCAGAGCAATGGCTGGTGATTGGCGCTGATTTTCAATGGCAGCCACTAACTTGTCATTTCGCAGCGGACGATCCATTTTCCGAACCACTGGTATTCAGCGTGCAACAGGAAGCTTATCTGATTGATCACTGCTACCCGTACGCCTTGATTGAGCACTTCGAACAGACGGATGCGGATCTATTGGATACCGTGCCACGAGATAAGCGCTATGCGTATTTTCTGGAGGCGACTCAAGTGGCCGCAGAGTTTGGCATCAATGGCGCCGGTGACGTGACGTTGTTCAGTACCTTATGCATGACACGTGGCGCAAAGTTCCATGAGGAAGCGCCGTGGCCAGAAAAACTGGCAGCCGTGGGCCGCGGTGAAATGACCCTGCGGCGTGTGTTGAAGTCGATGCACGATTAGACAACGATAATGAAGGCAAGAGAGCGAGAAGGCATGATGAGGATAGATCCGATGAAACGTGCGTTGCTGAAATTGTTTGGGCTAGCCGCCTTGGGAGGGTGCGCCTCGGCGAAGGGCGAAGGGAGATCATTTCTTTCATTCGCCTATAACTACACTGGGCGATATATCGGTGACATTACTGTGGACGGTGCGTGGATGGGCGGTGCAGACGCCTATGGAAACGGCGGAGGTGCACAAGGTTTACTCGCGCCGAAAGATCCCAACAAGAAAATCGTTTTGAAGGTGAAGTGGATTGTTGCTGACGATTACGATGTAGCGAGCAATAAATATACAAGGCGGCCGGATGAGGCGTACAGCGCCGAAGTCGAGTTAGCACGCCCTTATCCGATGAATCCAAGCTATCTCGTTCTCCACTTTTACCCGGATGGTCATGTTGAAGCCGAATTGGAAGCAGATCGGCCAAAACGGCGAATTCCACCACCGCCCGGGTATCACCGTTGATAAACGGATTCATGACTCAACGAGAAATCACCATGACTAGGATAGATCCTATGAAACGTGCCCTGCTGAAACTGTTTGGGCTGGCTACCTTGAGCGGGTGTGCTTCGGCGCGTGGGGAAGGAAGATCAGTTAGTGCTGTCGTCATCAACTACACGGATCGCTATATCGCGGATGTTTCCTTAAACGGAACATGGGCTGGTGCCGCGAATGCCTATGGTGGTGAAGGAAACCGGGTAGAAGGGTTTTTGGCGCCGAAAGACCTAAATCAGAAAGTGGTGTTGAAAGTTAAGTGGTCAGTTGGATCCTATTACTCAATTGAAAAAAATACCTATGACAGAGCGCCAACAGAGGCTCGGTCCGCCGATGTCGAAATTCCCGGACCTCATCCACTTAACCCAAGCTACCTTATTGTGCATTTGTTTCCAGATGGTCATGTCGAGGCTGAGCTATCAAGTGATCGTCCAATTCGCAAAATACCGAGACCTGCTGGCTATCACCGCTAAACAGGAAGCAATCTGATGACTGTTAAAGACCCAACGTACATCCTCAATCAAACCGATCCGGAGGCTGGGCAGACTGAGCCAGCGCTAAGAACCTGTTCACGATCTTTTGAGGAGTAGGACAAGGAAGGCCAAGTGGATGAACTGCAAGCTGGTGTTGAGTTTGCGCTCGCAGTTTTTCCAGAGACGGCGGCATTTTTCGATCCAGGCAAATGATCGCTCGACGACCCAACGCTGAGGCATGACGGCGAAAGTATGCAATTCGCTGCACTTGGCGATGTGAATCTCGGCGCCCAGCAATTCTTCTATTGCCAGGGCAAAAGGTTGGCCGACATAGCCGCCGTCGGCCAGGATGCTCTGAACAGCTTGTAAATCCGCCGCACAGCGGCCCAAAGCCTGCAACGCCCCCTTGCGGTCAGTTACATCGGCGGTCGTGACGGCAATCGCGTGGGGCAGACCTTGGGTATCGACGGCAATGTGGCGCTTGATGCCGGAAACTTTCTTGCCGGCATCGTAGCCTTTCTCGCGGGCGCTATCGGTGTTCTTCACGCTCTGCGCGTCGACGATCAAAAAGCTCGTCGAGGATTTGCGCCCCTGTTTTGTACG
>CAZDRS010000382.1:0-2652 GCA_964507585.1 uncultured Dechloromonas sp. | reverse complement strand
GATTGAAATTTTCCATGCCCGGCATTCTACCGGGGGACATCGACCCGCGTGCAGGAGCCGTAGGCAAAGTTCAGCTCCGTCCACCGCTCCGGCGGCAAGCCCTGCCAGTACGCCAGCAGCGTGCGGATCACCCCGGCATGGGTGACGATCACCGCCTCCGGCACATCGAGCGAAGCGACAAAATCCAGCGCCCGCCGCTGCAACTGGCGCGGCGACTCGCCCCCCGGCGGCGCATAGCCGGCAACATCGGCCGCCCAGGCATCCAGTTCGGCGCGCGGAATGTCATCCCAGCGCCGGCCTTCCCAGATGCCGAAATTCATCTCGGCCAGACGCATATCGATCATCGGCAGTGGATGCAGCAAAGAGGCCAACTCATGGCAGCGGCGCAAGGGGCTGCTCCACACCGGCAGATTTGCCGGCAGTTCCGCCTGTAAGTGAAGCGCTTGCCCGGAAACATCGTCGGCCGGGCAATCCAGGCGCCCGTAGCACACACCGGCCTCGATCAAGGGGCGTGGATGGCGAATCAGATGGAGACGCACCGTTGCTCCTAGGACAGCACAGGCCATACAGCGAGCAGCCCCAGGTAGAAGGCGATTTCAGCCAGTTGCTGCACCGCCCCCAGGCAATCCCCGGTGTAGCCCCCCAGCCAACGGCGGAACTTGGCCATCAGCCACAGGGTCACGAATACAGCGAGAAGCGCACCGGCCAAGGCGTTGGCAACGGGCAAGGCGAGCAAGGGTAATGCTGCGCAAAGCCCGGCCAGGCCAAGGGATGGCGCGGATGGACGTTTGGCCGCCGGGCGAGCCTTGCTGCTCTCGTCGTCACGCGCATAGTCGAGAACGGCCATGACCAGCGTGGCACAGAGGCGCGACACGGCATGGCCGGCAAGCAACGCAATCGGCACAAGAAATGCCGACAGGGAAGCCAGCATCGTAAACTTGCCGAGCAGCGCCAGCACCATGGCGATGACGCCGTAACTACCTACCCGCGAATCCTTCATAATCGCCAGAATGCGCGCCTTGTCCCAGCCGCCGCCGAGGCCGTCAGCCGTGTCCGACAGGCCGTCCTCGTGGAAGCCGCCGGTCGCGTAGAGGGTGGCTGCCATCGACAGCACTACGGCAACCGATTGCGGCCAGACATGCAAGGCCAGCCAATAGACCAGCGCCCCGATGCCGCCGACCACCAGGCCTACGGCGGGGAAATAGCGGGCCGCGTGGTTCAGCGCCTCGGCCGAATGCCCAACCCAGCCGGGCACCGGCAGCCGCGTGAAAAAGCGGATAGCGCCGAAGAAATATTCCAGTTCGCGACGGATCATTTTTGAGAGTCCTGGATTCCCGCCTTCGCGGGAATGACGGATACCTTCTGAACCGCTTATTCCTTGTCCGACACGCCGGCCGATTCGAAGCTGGCCATCTCGTTCAGGAAATTGACCGCCGCCGTGACCAGCGGATAGGCCAGTGCGGCCCCCGTGCCTTCACCGAGGCGCAAGCCAAGGTCGAGCAGCGGCTCCGCGCCCATGGCGAGCAGTTGCGTACGGTGCCCGGCTTCGGCCGAACGATGGCAGAACACGCAGTAGTCGAGGAATTCCGGGGCCAGGCGCGAGGCGACCAGGGCGGCCGAGCCGACGATGAAACCGTCGATGAGCAGCACCATCTTCGCTTCGGCGGCGGCCAGCATGGCGCCGACCATGGTGGCGATCTCGAAACCGCCGAATTCGGCCAGCACCGCAAACGGCTCATTATCACCGCCGGCATTCCGGTAGCGGAGCAGCGCCTGTTCGAGCAGATCCTGCTTGCGGGCGAGGCCGGCATCGTCCAGCCCGGTGCCGCGCCCGACACATTCGGCCAGCGGCAGGCCGGTCAGGCAGTGGGTGAGCAGCGAGGCGGAGGCCGTGTTGCCGATGCCCATTTCGCCGAAGCCGACGACGTTGCAGCCGGCAGCGGCCAGCCCGAGCACAACGCCGGCTCCCTGCTCGATGGCCTGGGCGCACTGGGCAGCACTCATCGCCGGCTCCTCGATATAGTTGGCAGTGCCCGGCGCCACTTTTACGTCGATCAGACCGGCCCGCTGCTCGCCAAAGTCATGCGCCACACCGGCATCGACCACCGACAGGCCGAGTCCGTTCTGGCGAGCGAAGACGTTGATCGCCGCACCGCCGGCCAGGAAGTTCTCGACCATCTGCCAGGTCACGTCCTGCGGATAGGCCGACACGCCGGCCTTGGCGGCACCGTGGTCGCCAGCGAAAACCAGCATCTGCGGATTACTCAACTGCGGGCTCAGGGTCTGCTGGATCAGGCCGATCTTCAGGGCGGTTTTTTCGAGTTGGCCCAGTGCGCCGAGGGGTTTGGTCTTGCGGTCGATCTTGTTGCGCAGGGCGGCTTCCAAGCCCCGATCCGGGGCGGTTATTTCAAACGAATGCATCCGATTCTCCAAAAGCAAAAGGGCCTCGCGGCGGCGTCTTCCAAACGCTGCCGCGAAGCCCTGTCCACAGGCTTCAGTCTTGAAAATTCGACACGTCTTCTGGCTTTCGGATCATCCGGCTCGCTGCGCCTTCCCGCCGGGTCTGTTTCCCCTTGGCAGTGGCATCGTGCAGCAGCCGTCCCCGATTACAGCGGCGGGCCCGCCCCGGATTCAAACCGGGTTCCGTATTGT
>CAZDRS010000381.1:0-2661 GCA_964507585.1 uncultured Dechloromonas sp. | reverse complement strand
GCTTGGCATGCACGATCTTGCCGCCGAAGGCTTCGCCGATGGACTGGTGGCCGAGGCAAACACCGAGCAGCGGAATCTTGCCGGCGAATTCCTTGATGGCCGCCAGCGACACGCCGGCCTGGGCCGGGGCACAGGGGCCGGGGGAGATGACCAGATACTCCGGCTTCAGTCGGGCGATCTCGGCCAGCGTGATCGCGTCGTTGCGAAAAACCTTCACATCCTGGCCCAGTTCGCCGAAATACTGGACGATGTTGTAGGTAAAGCTGTCGTAATTGTCGATCATCAGCAGCATGCTGTTGATTCCTTGCCTGTTTCGTAAGCCGTAAATTCTACCTTATGGACTACCGTTCAAGACGCCCCGAGCGCGCCCGGCTGACGGCAACCCATGGTCGGCGATCCCGTTCGGGTTAAAATGCCCGCTTTCCCGCCGGATTCACCCATGACCGCCGCCCTTGCCATTCCTCCGCACAGCCTTTCCATCGTCGTTCCGTTCTACAACGAGGAAGACAACATCGCGCCGCTGGTCAAGCGGGTGCATGAAGCGCTGATCGGCTACGAACACCCGTGGGAACTGGTACTGGTCGATGACGGGAGCAGCGATGCGACGGTCGATCGGGCCATGCAATGTATGCGCGAATACGGCCCGCATGTCCGCATCGTCGAACTGACCCGCAATTTCAAGCAGACGGCCGCCATGCAGGCCGGCCTCGACGCGGCGCGCGGCGACGTGATCGTGACCATGGACGGCGATCTGCAGAACGACCCGATCGACATCCCGCGCATGGTCGCCCGCCTGCTCAACGAAGACCTCGACCTGGTCGCCGGCTGGCGCCAGAACCGCCAGGACGGCCTGTTCCTGCGCAAGATTCCGTCCAAGATCGCCAATCGCCTGATCGCCCGGATGACCGGCGTCAAACTGCGTGACTACGGCTGCAGCCTGAAGGCCTACCGTGGCGACGTGATCAAGCGCGTCCGCCTGTACGGCGAAATGCACCGCTTCATTCCGGCCTGGATGGCGACCGTCACTACACCGCGCCGCATCGCCGAGGAAGCGACGACGCACCACCCGCGCACGGCCGGCGTGTCGAAATACGGCATTTCGCGCACCTTCCGGGTCATTCTCGACCTGATCGCCGTCTATTTCTTCATGCGCTTCCGCGCCCGCCCCGGCCACTTCTTCGGCAGCATCGGCCTGGCACTGACCGCCCTGTCCGGCCTGGTGCTGGCCTGGCTGGGCTGGGTCAAGTTCGGGCTGGGCGAACCGATCGGCGGCCGGCCGCTGCTTATCGTCGGTATCGGCACGCTGATCGCCGGCGTGCATTTCATCACCACCGGCGTGCTCTCCGAACTGCTGGCCCGCATTTATTTCGAATCGGGCACTGTGCGCTCGTACTCGGCGCGCCAGATGCCGGTACTGGCTGCCGACGAGGCCTGGCACAAGCCGGGCTAAGCCGGCACAGCCCCCACCGGCCGCCCTACCCGGGCGGCCTTCTTTCGTGATCATAGCGGCCCCGCTCAGTTGAAGCGGGTATCGAGCCCCTGCTCGGCCAGTTCAGCTGCGCGCAGCACGGCGCGGGCCTTGTTCTGGGTTTCCTGCCATTCCGATTCGGGATTCGAATCGGCGACGATGCCGGCGCCGGCCTGGACGTGGAGCTTCTTGTCCTTGATCACGCCGGTGCGGATGGCGATGGCGACGTCCATGTCGCCGTTGAAGCTGAGGTAGCCGACCGAACCGGCGTAGATGCCGCGCTTGACCGGTTCCAGCTCGTCGATGATTTCCATGGCGCGCACCTTGGGGGCACCGGACACGGTACCGGCCGGGAAGGTGGCGCGCAGCACATCGAGCGCATCGAGGCCGGGCTGCAGCCTGCCTTCGACGTTGGACACGATATGCATCACGTGCGAATAGCGCTCGACGATCATGTTCTCGGTGAGCTTGACCGTACCGACCCGGGCGACGCGGCCGCAGTCGTTGCGGCCGAGATCGAGCAACTGGGTGTGTTCGGCGCGCTCCTTCTCGTCGGCCAGCAGTTCCTCGGCCAGCGCGGCATCCTCTTCCGGCGAAGCGCCGCGTTTGCGCGTGCCGGCAATCGGCCGCACCGTGACCCGCTCGCCTTCCAGGCGAACGAGGATTTCCGGCGAGGCGCCGACCACGTGGTAGTCCTCGAAGTCGAAATAGAACATGTAGGGCGACGGATTCAGGCTGCGCAGCGCGCGGTACAGTGCCAGCGGGCTGGCCATGTAGGGCTTGGTCATACGCTGCGACAGCACGACCTGCATGATGTCGCCCTCGGTGATATAGCCCTTGGCCTTGAGCACGGCCTGCTTGAAAGCGGCCTCACCGAAAGTGGATACCGCCGGCTCGGAATGCACCGGCTGCTCGCTGGGCAGCGTCACCGGCGTGCGCAGCTTGCCGAGCAGTTCCTTCAAGCGGGCGCGTGCCTTCTGGTAGGCGCCGGGGAAGCCGGGCTCGGCATAAACGATCAGGGTCAGCTTGCCGGACAGGTTGTCGACGACGGCCAGTTCCTCGGAGAGCAGCAGGCCGATGTCCGGCGTGCCGATTTCGTCCGGCTTGTGGGTGCGGGTCAGGCGGGTTTCGACGTAGCGCACGGTGTCGTAGCCGAAACAACCGACCAGGCCGCCGCAGAAGCGCGGCAGGCC
>CAZDRS010000380.1:0-2662 GCA_964507585.1 uncultured Dechloromonas sp. | reverse complement strand
GGGAAGACGTTGACGCCGCGGATGATCAGCATGTCGTCGGAGCGGCCGGTGATCTTGCCAATGCGGCGCATGCTGCGCGAGGTGGGCGGCAGCAGGCGGGTCAGGTCGCGGGTGCGGTAGCGGATGACCGGCATCGCTTCCTTGGTCAGCGAGGTGAACACCAGTTCGCCCTCGCTGCCTTCCGGTAGCACTTGGCCGGTTACCGGGTCGATGATCTCCGGGTAGAAATGGTCTTCCCAGATCACCGGGCCATCCTTGCTTTCGGCGCATTCGTTGGCGACACCGGGGCCCATCACCTCGGATAGGCCATAGATGTCGATGGCGTCGATGCCGAAGGCGTTTTCGATCTCCTTGCGCATCGCGTCGGTCCACGGTTCGGCACCATGGATGCCGATGCGCAGCGCCGTGCTGCGCGGATCAATGCCTTGGCGACGGAATTCGTCGGCGATGTTGAGCATGTACGAGGGCGTGACCATGATGATGTTCGGCTTGAAGTCGCAGATCAGTTGCACCTGCTTCTCGGTCTGCCCGCCGGACATCGGGATGACGGTGCAGCCCAGCCGCTCGGCACCGTAGTGGGCGCCCAGGCCACCGGTGAACAGGCCGTAGCCGTAGGCGACATGGATGATGTCGCCCGGCCGGCCGCCAGAGGCGTAGATCGAGCGGGCGATCAGGTCGGCCCAGGTGTCGATGTCCTTCTGGGTGTAGCCGACCACCGTCGGCTTGCCGGTCGTACCGCTGGAAGCATGGATACGGACAACCTGCTCGCGCGGCGTGGCGAACATGCCGTAGGGGTAGTTGTCACGCAGATCCTGCTTGGTGGTGAAGGGGAATTTCGCCAGGTCGGCCAAACCGGTGAAGTCGTTCGGGTGTACGCCCGCCTTGTCGAAGGCAGTCTTGTAATGCGCTACGTTGGCGTAGACGTGGTGCAGCGTCCACTTCAGTCTCTCGGTCTGCAGCGCGACGATTTCGTCGCGGCTGGCGTTTTCGATGGCGTGTAAGCCTTGTTTCATTATGATCTCCCTCCTGAACCGCTGATTTTCATATTGTGGAAAAAGAGAGGGATTGAGCCAGATCAACTGCTCATGGATTTCGCGCACGGCTGTCCAAGCGGCTGGCGTGCGACAATGCTGCCATGTTTCGTGCCGTCGTCCGGGGCCTGGTTGCCCACGCCTTTCCCATCCTGATTGCCCAACTCGCTTCCATCGGCATGATGGTCGTCGATACCGCCGTACTCGGTCATGTCAGTTCGCTCGACCTGGCAGCCGTGGCCATCGGCGGCGGCATACACATCTCGGTGGTGTTCGCCCTGGTCGGTGTATTGCAGGCGGTCGCCCCAGTAGTTGCCCATCTGCACGGCGCGCGCCGCGATGACGAGGTGGCCAATGTCCTGCAGCAGGGCTTCTGGCTGGCCGTGCTGCTGGCCGTGCCGGGCATCGTCTTCCTGACCCACCCGGGAGCCATGCTCGGTGTGTCGAGCATGGATGCAGCGGTCGAGGCCAAGGTGCGCACCTATTTGGGAATGCTGGCCTGGAGCTTGCCCGCTTCGCTTTTCTACCGAACCTTCTATGCCTTCTGCAATGCCTTGGGCAAGCCTCGGGCGCTGATGGGGATCGGTCTTTCCAGCCTGGCCGTGCACGCCATACTGGCCTGGGGGTTGGCCCTGCAGGGCTGGCTGGGCGAACCGCTGGGGGTTGCCGGCTGTGCCCTGTCCAACGTGCTGGTTGCCTGGCTGGCCTGCGCCAGCGGCGCTCTCTATCTTGCCAAGGGCCCGCTTGGTGCCCGTTATCGCCCTTTCGCCAACTGGTCGCGGCCGCGCTGGCAAACCTGGCGCGAATTGCTCCGCCTCGGCGTGCCGATGGGCTTGTCCAACCTGGTTGAAATTACGTCGTTCACGCTGATCAGCCTGTTCGTCGCTTCGCTCGGCGCCACGGTGGTGGCCGGGCATCGCATCGTCGCCAACCTGTCGGCGCTGACCTACATGCTGCCTTTGTCGCTGGCCATCGCCACCATGGCCGCCCTCGGCCAGGCGGTGGGGGCGCGCGATACGGAACGGGCTGCCATGACGGTCAAGGCCGGACTGCTGCTCGCGGCCGGTGCTTCCTCGCTGGTCGGCTTGTTGCTGTGGCTGGCTGCCGGGCCGATCGTTGCCGCCTACACCAACGATACATCGGTGCGCGGCGTGGCCATTGGCTTGGTCGGTTTCGTCGCGGTTTACCAGTTCTTCGATGCCTTGCAGACGGTGGCCGGTCACTGCTTGCGGGCCTATCGCGTTACTTTCGTGCCCATGCTGGTGCAAACCTTCTGCTTCTGGGGTGTTGGCCTGCTTGGCGGCGCCTGGCTGTGCTATCGCTGGTCGCCGGCGATGGGCGTGGCTGGTTTCTGGCTGGCATCGGTGATCAGCCTGGTCTTCGCCGCCGCCTTGCTGCTGCCGCTATTGCGCAAGGCCATGCAGGGAGCGAAAGCTGTTCTGTAATTATGAATTTCGGGCTGCAAACATTTGTGCGGTATGTGGTAACATTTTCGGTTCAAAGACGGTATAACCGGGCGGGGTCGGGGGAATTACGGCTACTGCTCATTGCTCGCAACTCAACTAAACGCAAGGAAAGCGCATGAAAATTCACGAATATCAGGGCAAGCAAATCCTGAAGAAATTCGGCGT
>CAZDRS010000379.1:0-2707 GCA_964507585.1 uncultured Dechloromonas sp. | reverse complement strand
CGCTTGTTCGAGGCCATGGCCGAGGCCAACGTCAAGACGCTGGTTTTCAGCTCATCGGCAACGGTTTATGGCGATCCGCACACGGTGCCGATTCGCGAGGATTTTCCGTTGCAGGCCACGAATCCGTATGGGCGCACCAAGTTGCATATCGAGGAGATGCTGCGCGATATCACGCGCTCCGATCCGGCCTGGCGGATTGCCTTGCTGCGTTATTTCAACCCTGTAGGCGCCCACCCGAGCGGCTTGATCGGTGAAAACCCGCGCGGCATTCCCAACAACCTGATGCC
Organism: uncultured Dechloromonas sp.; assembly: GCA_964507585.1. Lineage (GTDB taxonomy): Bacteria > Pseudomonadota > Gammaproteobacteria > Burkholderiales > Rhodocyclaceae > Azonexus. Next base: position 2,420 of record CAZDRS010000379.1, on the reverse strand, counting down.
TTATGTAACGCAGGTGGCTGTTGGCCGCCGGCCCAAGCTGGGGGTGTTCGGTAACGATTACCCGACGCCGGATGGTACTGGGGTGCGGGATTACATCCATGTGGTGGATCTTGCACGAGGCCACTTGGCGGCGCTGGATGCCCTGGCGAAAGATGCGGGGATGATGACGGTCAACCTGGGAACGGGGCAGGGGTACAGCGTGCTCGATGTGGTCAAGGCCTTCGAGAAAGCCAGCGGGCGGCCGGTTCCGTTCGAGTTTTTGCCGCGCCGTGCCGGGGATGTGGCCAGTTGCTATGCCGACCCGTCATTGGCCTTGAGCCAGTTGGGCTGGCAGGCCGAATACTGCCTGGACGACATGTGCCGGGATGCCTGGCGCTGGCAGGAGGGTAATCCGGAAGGCTATTGATGGGCGTGCGCTTTTGACAATGCGTTGTCGTTCGGTGAGGCCTTATTCCCGCTTGCACAAGAATGACAAGGTGCCGACTATTTTGGTGTTTCCTTAACTGAACGGGATTGGGGTTTGATGCTGTGTTTTTGCCATAAAACCGATGTCTGTTCTGCCCATTGTGTGTCTGGATTGCGATAATGAAGGGCTGCTGTTATCGACGCCCGGTTTTTGGAGTTTGAGCATGGTTTTTGTCTTGCCCGTTGTTCTTTCCGGTGGTTCCGGTACCCGTCTGTGGCCGATTTCCCGCGAGAAGTATCCCAAGCAGTTGCTGCCCCTGGTTGACGAGCAATCGATGCTGCAATCGACCGTGGCGCGGTTGGACGGCTTGGCGAACCTGGCGCAGCCGCTATTGATCTGCAACGAGGAGCACCGTTTCGTAGTGGCCGAGCAGGTGCGCCAGTTGGGCAAGCAGGGCACGGTGCTGCTCGAGCCGGTGGGCCGCAATACGGCGCCGGCCATGACACTGGCCGCCTTGTGGGCACGCCGCAATGGCGATGACCCGGTGCTGGTGGTAATGCCCGCTGATCATGTGATTGCCGATGGCGCCACCTTCCGCGAGGCTGTGGAGCGGGCGGTACGCCTGGCCGAGGGCGGGGCGGCGGTGACGTTCGGCATTACGCCGGATTGTCCGGAAACGGGCTACGGCTACATCCAGCAGGGCGCCGCCTTGAACGATGGTAGCGGGGCGTTTGCGCTGGCGCGTTTTGTCGAAAAACCGGATCGCACGACGGCCGAGGCTTACCTGGCGGCGGGCGATTATTTGTGGAATAGCGGCATTTTTGTCATGCGTGCCTCGGTGTGGCTGGGCGCGCTGGCCGTTGGCCGGCCGGATATCCTGCAGGCCTGCCAGGCGGCCATGGCCGGTACCCGCTCGGATGGCGATTTCGTGCGTCTGGGGGCAGAGGCCTTTGCCGCTTGTCCATCGGATTCCATCGACTACGCGGTCATGGAGCGTCTGACCGCCGGGCTGCCGGGCTTGCCGCAGGGCGTGGTGATTCCGCTGTCGGCTGGCTGGTCGGATGTGGGCGCCTGGGATGCTTTGTGGAAGGTGCTGCCCAAGTGCAACAATGGCAATGCTGTGCGGGGCGATGTACTGCTGGAGGGCTGCAGTAACACGCTGGCCTTCTCCGAGGGCCGTCTGGTGGCATGCGTGGGGGTGAGCGACCTGGTCGTGGTCGAGACCGACGATGCCATTTTGGTGGCGCATCACAGCGCGACGCAGGATGTGAAGAAGATCGTCGATCGCCTGAAGGCGGAAAAGCGCAAGGTGGCGCAGTGGCACCGCAAGGTGCATCGCCCGTGGGGCTGGTACGACGGCGTGGATGCCGGCGACCGTTTCCAGGTCAAGCGCATCGGCGTCAAGCCGGGTGGCTCGCTGTCGCTGCAGATGCACCACCATCGCGCCGAGCACTGGATCGTGGTCAGTGGCACGGCGCGGGTAACCAAGGGCGACGAGACTTTCCTGGTGTCGGAAAACCAGTCCACCTACATTCCGCTGGGTGTCAAGCATCGCCTGGAAAATCCCGGCATCGTGCCGCTGGAAATGATCGAGGTGCAGTCCGGCAGCTATCTGGGCGAGGACGACATCGTGCGTTTCGAGGATACCTACGGCCGGACGTGATCCGGTTTTGAATTGATTTGATTTGTTATGGAGCACTTATGATTTTAGTGACGGGCGGTGCCGGCTTCATTGGCAGCAATTTCGTGCTCGACTGGCTGGCCCAGTCGGATGAGCCGGTGGTCAACCTCGATGTGCTGACCTACGCCGGCAATCTCGAAAACCTGGCTTCGCTGAACGGCGATGCGCGGCATGTATTCGTCAAGGGCGATATCGGCGACAGCGAGCTGGTCAGCCGCCTGCTGATCGAGCACCAGCCCCGTGCTGTGGTCAATTTTGCGGCGGAGTCGCATGTCGATCGCAGCATCCACGGCCCGGAAGACTTCATCCAGACCAACATCGTTGGCACCTTCC
>CAZDRS010000378.1:0-2727 GCA_964507585.1 uncultured Dechloromonas sp. | reverse complement strand
AAGACCATCATCCAGGGCTACACCAAGCGCCTGTCGCGCTATCGGTGCGATAATTGCGGCTTTAAGGCGCGCCAGTTTTATTGGCGTTGTCCGGCTTGTGGTGGCTGGGAAACCTATCCGCCACGCCGCGGTGAAGAATTCGATCAATCCCTGTAGGAAGTTTTATGAAAATTACTGTTGTCGGAACCGGCTACGTCGGTCTGGTCAGTGGTACCTGTCTGGCGGAGGTCGGCAATGACGTCCTGTGCCTGGACGTCGATCCGGAAAAAATCCGCATTCTCGAAGAGGGCGGCATCCCGATCTACGAACCGGGTTTGCAGGAAATGGTTCGCCGCAATGTCGCCGCCGGTCGCCTGCATTTCACGACCGACATCGAAAAGGCTGTCCAGCACGGCACCGTCCAGTTCATCGCGGTCGGCACGCCGCCCGATGAGGACGGTTCGGCCGACCTGCAGTACGTGCTCGGTGCCGCCCGCAACATCGGTCGTCTGATGACCGACTACAAGGTCGTCGTCGACAAGAGCACGGTACCGGTCGGCACTGGTGCCAAGGTGCACGCGGCCATTGCCGACGAGTTGCAGAAGCGCGGTGTCACGACGCCCTACAGCGTGGTGTCGAATCCGGAATTCCTCAAGGAAGGCGCGGCTGTCGAAGATTTCATGCGTCCTGACCGCATCGTCGTCGGTGCTGAGGACGAACAGGCCATCCACCTGATGCGTGCCCTGTACGCACCCTTCCAACGCAATCACGAGCGTCTGATTGTCACCGATATCAAGAGTGCCGAACTGACCAAGTACGCTGCCAACGCCATGCTGGCGACCCGGATCAGCTTTATGAACGAGCTGGCCAACCTGGCCGAAGTGCTTGGTGCTGACATCGAAATGGTTCGCCAGGGCATCGGTTCCGATCCGCGTATCGGCTACCACTTCCTGTACCCTGGCTGCGGCTACGGCGGCTCCTGCTTCCCGAAAGATGTCAAGGCGCTGATCAAGACTGCCCAGGACGACGCCGATATCACCCTCAAGGTACTGACTGCCGTCGAGGAAGCCAACGATGCGCAAAAGCACGTGCTGACCGGCAAACTCAAGAACCGTTTCGGCGATCTGAAGGGCAAGCATTTCGCCCTGTGGGGCCTGGCCTTCAAGCCGAATACCGACGACATGCGCGAAGCGCCGAGTCGCGAGCTGATCGCCGACCTGTTCGCGGCTGGCGCCACCGTTTCGGCCTACGACCCGGTCGCCATGCACGAGACGCAGCGCATCTTTGGTGATGAGGTTCGCCTGAAGTACGCGGAGAGTCCGATGGGGGCGCTCGAAGGTGCTGACGCTCTGGTCATCGTCACCGAGTGGAAGGAATTCCGCAGCCCGGATTTCGAGGCGATCAAGGCCACCCTGAAGAACCCGGTCATTTTCGATGGCCGCAACCTGTATGACCCGAAGTTCGTTCGCGGACAGGGCATCGAGTATTTCGCCATCGGGCGCTGAGAGACGGAAAGCATGTTGGAAAAGGTTTCGCAGGTTCGCCTGCTGGTCGTCGGCGATGTGATGCTGGATCGTTACTGGTTCGGCGATGTCAGCCGGATTTCGCCGGAAGCACCGGTGCCGGTGGTCAAGGTTGAGCGCCAGGAAGAGCGCCTCGGCGGCGCTGCCAACGTGGCCCGTAATGCGGCCTCGCTGGGGGCCGTGACGGCGCTGTTGTCGGTGGTCGGTGATGATGATGCCGGGCGTTCGTTGGAGCGCCTGCTCGAAGACGGGCAGATCGATGCCGGCCTGCATGTCGACAAGGACATCGACACCATAGTCAAGCTGCGCGTCATCGGGCGCCAGCAACAGTTGCTGCGCATCGATTTCGAAACGCCGCCGTCACACGAAATCCTGCAGGCCAAACTGGCCGATTTTGAGCGTCGGGTGGCCGATGCCGACGTGGTTATCCTGTCCGACTACGGCAAGGGCGGCCTGACCCATATTTCCGACATGATCCGCATCGCTCGCGCTGCCGACAAACCCGTACTGGTCGACCCGAAGGGCGACGAGTGGGGCAAGTACGCCGGGGCGACGGTGATTACGCCGAACCGTTCGGAACTGAAGCAGGTGGTCGGCAGTTGGAAAAACGAGGAAGAACTGGTTGCCAAGGCCACCAAGTTGCGCGGTGAATTGGGCCTGGAGGCCCTGCTTGTCACCCGCAGCGAGGAGGGCATGACCTTGTTCGCCGACGAGGTGCATCACCAGCCAGCCAAGGCTCGCGAGGTATTCGACGTGTCCGGTGCCGGTGATACCGTCATCGCCACGCTGGCTGTCATGCTCGCCGCCGGTGCCGCCTGGGACGAGGCTATCCGCGTCGCCAACATCGCTGCCGGCATCGTCGTCGGCAAGCTGGGAACGGCGGTCGTCACCCGCCAGGAACTGATCGCCGCCCTGTAAGGAGAATTCCATGTATTACGTCGTCACCGGCGCCGCCGGCTTTATCGGCTCCAATATCGTCAAGGCGCTGAATGAGCGCGGCATCACCAATATCATCGCCGTCGACAACCTGACCAAGGCCGACAAGTTCAAGAACCTGATCGATTGCGAGATCGCCGACTACCTCGACAAGAACGACTTCATCGAGCGCATCCAGGCCGGCCATTACGACGGCGAGATCGAGGCCATCCTGCATGAAGGCGCCTGCTCCGACACCATGGAGACGGACGGCCGCTACATGATGGAGAACAACTACCGCTACTCGCTG